>JAICXZ010000296.1 GCA_025934475.1 Mucilaginibacter sp.
GACGGCTTCAGCGAGCGCGGCGGTTATCCTGTGGAGCAGAAAAAGATGATGCAATGGAGCATGCGTATCACTGCTTATGCAGAGCGCTTATTGCAAGGATTGGATACCATCGACTGGCCAGAGCCATTGAAAGAAATGCAAAGGAACTGGATCGGGAAAAGTACAGGGGCATCGGTGAAATTCGCGATTAACTCAACTAATAACCAGTCACCGATAACTAATAACTACATAGAAGTATTCACTACCCGTGTCGACACCATATTCGGTGTTACTTTTTTGGTGATCGCTCCCGAACATGAATTGGTGGCATTGCTGACAACTCCCGAACAAAAGAAGGAGATTGACACCTATGTGGCCCAAACTAAAAAGAAATCCGAACTGGATCGTATGGCCGATGCCAAAACGGTTTCGGGCGCGTTTACCGGCAGTTATGTAATTAACCCGGTAAATAATGAGTTGGTGCCGATCTTCATTGCCGACTATGTTTTGGCAGGATACGGTACGGGTGCAGTAATGGCCGTTCCATCCGGCGACCAGCGCGATTATTTGTTCGCGAAGCATTTCAACTTGCCGATTCTACCGATCATCGATATCCAAAACATCGAGAAAGAAGCTGACCCGACGAAGGAAGGCCGCTATATCAACTCTGATTTCATGAACGGGTTGGATTATAAAGCGGGCACTGCCAAAGTGATCGAATTCCTGGAAGGCAAAGGCATGGGTAAGGCCAAGATCAACTATCGTATGCGTGATGCCATCTTTGGCCGCCAGCGTTATTGGGGCGAACCGGTGCCGGTTTACTTTGAAAATGGCCTGCCTCACTTGATAGAACAGAAAGACCTGCCTTTATTGCTGCCTGAAATCGACAAATATTTGCCAACCGAGACTGGCGAACCACCATTGGGTCGTGCACATGGCTGGAATTATAATGGCTATGAATACGAATTGAGCACCATGCCAGGCTGGGCGGGTTCGAGCTGGTACTGGTATCGCTATATGGATGCGCGCAACGATCACGAATTTGCATCTAAGAAAGCTATCGATTACTGGAAGGATGTGGATCTGTATATCGGCGGCAGCGAACATGCTACAGGGCATTTGCTGTATAGCCGTTTCTGGAATAAGTTTTTGAAGGATTTGGGTTTAGTGCCTGAAGAAGAGCCGTTCAAAAAATTGATTAACCAGGGGATGATTCAAGGCAGGTCGAACTTTGTATATCGTTTAGTTGATGATGAAGGGCGGGGTACCAATACATTTGTTTCCCATGGTCTAATCAAAGAATATAAGACTTCCGAAATACACGTCGACGTCAATATCGTTGAAAACGATATTCTTGATTTAGAAAGGTTCAAAAAGTGGCGAGAGGATTTCGCAGATGCCCATTTTATCCTCGAGAACGGCAAATATCATTGCGGTGTCGAGGTCGAAAAGATGTCGAAATCCAAATTCAACGTCGTTAATCCGGATGATATTATCGCTCGTCATGGCGCTGACACCCTTCGCATGTACGAAATGTTCCTCGGGCCGCTGGAGCAAAGCAAACCATGGAATACCAACGGTATCGAGGGCGTGTTCAAATTCCTGCGTAAGTTCTGGAAGCTGTTTCATGATGATCAGTTCAATTTCCGGGTTTCGGATGAGGCTCCATCAAAGGCTGAATTGAAATCGCTGCATAAGATCATTCGCAAGGTGGAGGAAGATATTGAGCGTTTCTCATTCAATACTTCTGTATCCAGCTTCATGATAGCCGTGAACGAGTTGACTGATTTGAAATGCAATAAGCGAGCAATTTTGCAGGAGATGGTGATCGTGTTGTCGCCGTATGCACCTCATATTTGCGAGGAGCTTTGGGTGTTGCTGGGTAATCAGTCGGGTACACTATCATATGCAGCGTATCCGAAGTTTAATCCTGAATATTTAATTGAGGATGAATTTGCGTATCCAATTTCGATCAATGGCAAGATGAAGGTTAACTTGAATATTTCTTTGAGCCTTGATCCGCCTGCTATTGAAGGTTTTGTATTAGCCAGTCCCGAAGTACAGAAATATCTCGACGGCAAGACGCCTAAAAAGGTGATTGTTGTAAAGGGCCGGATAGTAAATATTGTAATATAACCCGTTAGAGACGCGACACATGGCGTCTCTACGATTCTTCCCCTGGTTGTCCAATTCTGCGACTATTGATTGTTATGTGGTTATAATTAACTCATTCATTAACAATTGATTCAAAAAAATGGAACGCTTTTTCGGCCAGTCAACGATTTAGTTAATTTTTTCGTGTAACGAATTAATGACAGTTACACTCTTATGACAAAAAACGGGCAATTGCCTGTAACATTTCATCTAATTTCGCCTCCAATTACCAAAAACTTAAAGAATGAAACGTTTACTTATACTTATCTTAATATTAGGATCTTTTGTTACCGCAAGGGCGCAGTACCCGGGCGGGGGAGGAGGTTCTAGCACCGTGGGCAAGATATCCGGGACACTCGTTGACTCGGTTTCCAAACAGCCGCTCATGTATGCTTCGGTTGCGCTTTTCCGCGCCACAGGCAAAGCGCCTATTAACGGTGTGCTTACTGATGATAAGGGTAGCTTCAAAATCGATGGCGTTAAACCCGGCGACTATAAAATCCGCATTACTTACGTGGGTTATCCCGAGAAATTCGTGGGCGGTGTAACAACGACCGATTCTAAGCCCGATAAAAACATGGGCCAGATATTTGTTAAATCAAGCGCCAAGACGCTGAACGAGGTTTCAGTAACGGCCCAGGCTCCGCTGATTGAGAATAAGATCGACAAAATAGTTTATAACGCCGAAAAGGACCTCACCGCAACAGGTGGCAATGCTACCGACGTGCTGCAAAAAGTGCCTTTGGTAGCTGTTGATATTAATGGTAACGTTTCATTGCGCGGTGATCAGAACGTACGCGTTTTGATCAATGGAAAGCCATCTGGTGCAACATCAGCCAGCTTGTCGGACGTATTGAAAACCATTCCTGCCGACCAGATCAAGAGCATCGAAGTGATCACTTCGCCATCTGCAAAGTATGATGCAGAAGGTTCGGCAGGTATTATCAATATCATCACCAAGCAAAAGAATATGTCGGGGATAAGCGGTTCCATTAGCGGTGGTATCGGTACCCGTCAAAACAATGGCAACTTTAACCTCAACTACAATAAAAATCGCTTCAGCTTGTCGATAAATGCGGGTGGTAACTATACATGGCCGCAGACTTCACTTACCGGATTTTTCAACGATATACAGCCAGTTGATACTGTACATACCAGCACCACCTCTAACGGCACAAATTATGTAAAGCGTTATGGTGCTATCGGCAACGTTTCGGCGAATTATGATTTCAATGCCTACAACAGTTTACATACTAATATCAGGCTCAACCAGGGCGGGTTTAACACGGTAGCCGACAATCAATCGCAATTCACCAATCTGCTGCCAACTCATTATGATTCGTTGAAAAATGATTTATCCCACCAATACTCAAGTCATGGGTTGGGTCATAATAGTTTCGGTGGTTTTGACTGGAATCTGGACTATACACACAAGTTTAAAACAGAAGGTGAGGAGCTGGATATCTCGACTCAATGGAGCCACAGCCGTACTGTAACCGATTTTACGAACTATTATAGCGCAACTGCGCAGTTACCTGATTCAAAGGCTAATATCAACGGCTTGAATAATGAATATACCTTGCAGGTTGACTACACTAAGCCTATAAATAAGGTATTTAAACTGGAAGCAGGCGGCAAGGAAATATTGAGACGACTGGTAGGTACCCAGGATGCTTTTGCCTCTGATCCGGGAACTCCGGATGGGTTTATTGCCGACAATGTCAATTCATCTGTCTACGATTACAACCAGGATGTAACAGCAGCTTATGGCGTATTGACAATCACGCTGCCGAAAGGTTATTCGATATTGGTCGGCGCAAGGGATGAGGTTACTAACATCAGCGGTAACCCGCAAACGTTAACCTCGGATACTACGCTGAGATCTTTCAGCAACAGCTATAACACTTTTATACCAAGCCTCACAATACAGAAAAAGTTGTCGGCTACACAGACCATTAAGCTGGCTTATAGCAAACGTATTACCCGCCCGAGTTTAACTTTCCTGAACCCGTATGATAACAAAACCAATATCCTGGCACAAACAGAGGGTAATCCTCGCCTGTCGCCTGAAATATCACAAACATTTGAGTTTGATTATGTGACCTTTATCAAGTCATCGGTGATTAATATGTCAGTTTATTATAAGCACACCGGTGGTTTGATTGAAAGCATAGCTGCTCCTACACTCATCAAGGTCGACTCGGCCACTGCGGCGCAACCCGGTACTTTGACAACCTATCATAACATTGGTAATAATAACTCATTCGGCGGAAGCTTCTTCGGCTCAGTAAGCCCTATCAGGAACGTAACCTTAAGGGCCAACATCAATGCTTATACTTATAAGCCCGATCCTTCTGGTTTATTTCTAAGAGATCAAACCCAAAACGGCACATATATGCAATACAATGGCTTTGCTATGGCTGAATGGGATCTGAAGAGCGGTTTTATTGCGCAGGTATTTACCTTTGGAAGCTCGCCGCGTCATACCATACAAGGTACCAATCCGTCATTCAGTATTTTGGGTATGGGTGTGCGGCAGCAATTCATGAAAAAGAAAGCATCATTGGGAATCAATGTGCTGGAGCCTTTCAACAAATACAAGAATTTCAATTCTAATTTGTCGAGCCCGGGCTTTACGCAGAACAGTACATTTCAGTTTCCGTTCCGCTCGGTGGGTTTGACCTTCCAGTATAGTTTTGGTAAAACTACCTTTACCGCCGACAAGAATAAGATTAACAACGATGATACCAAACAAGGCGATCAAGGTATCGGTGGTGCAGGCGGCACTGGCGGCAACCAGCGTTAATTCCTAATCCATATATTTTAAATGTGCAGATGATGGTGAATCGTCTGCACATTTTTATTTCTGTTAGGTATACTGAAGTATTTAATCGAGAAAAATAAAAATAATTGTACCACATCTAAATTGCTGAAGGTAAATCATTATTTTTACCCTCATGCATGCTAAAACGATTTACTTATCCACTCGCAGAATCTTGCTTTTATTGTTCGCACTCTTTTTATCCGTTAATATCGCTGTCGCCAAAGTAGTTCCCGCCGCTTGTTTTACTGACAAC
>JAICXZ010000018.1 GCA_025934475.1 Mucilaginibacter sp.
GCGTCTGCTTGTGACTTGGTTTGTTTTCCCCCACCTTGCGGAATAGTATCCAGCGGGTAAGGCAGTGATTGGGCCAGGTAGTTAAATTCAACTGCACCCGAAGTAGTTTTTAGAGTAGTTACCGCACAATTTTCTGCGTGAATTAATCGCGACTTAACATTGATATCCACCTCAGCTACCTTTTTCCCGGCTAAGCCCTGAGCTTTCAGAAAAATGTAAGCCATCACCATATAGCCATCGTTGGTCGGGTGTATGCGATCGAAACCCTGAAGGGTAAAGAGTGAATCGCGTTGCTGTTGTTGCGCGTTGACATCGAGCATGGGCTTGTTGAAATCAACAAAGTCCCATCCATTTTTCGCAGCTGCATCGCGCATAAAATCCTCCACCTTTAGTATAGCCGCATTTTTACCAATCAACGGACGGGTTTTGATCTTTGATGTTTCGTCATAGGGCGATGATCCTATCAATATCTTCCGCACCTGCGGATGAGCCTTTAGCTTTTTTAATATCTGCTCAAAGCTTGCATAAGAAACACCGATCTTTTGTGCATAAACGGAATCGGCCTTTGAACCGGTCATAAATTGGTAGCCCGTATCATTCATGCCAAATGTCAGCGTCATCACGGTCGGGTTATGGTTGAAAACATCGTCCTGCAGGCGTTCATCAATTTGTCGCGCCACATCTCCTCCAATGCCGGCGTTGAACATTCGTAGCTGCATGTTCGGGAACCGGGTCATGTAATACAACCAGATATATGAATGATAATGCCCGCCATCAGTTATGCTGTTGCCTACAAATACCACGCGATCGCCATTCTTAAACGGCGCTATTGTTTGAGCTAATGAGGTATTACATGCAAACGCCAGCCCTAACGCAATCGTCGACAATATCTTTTTGTATTTAGGTATCTTCATATGAAATGGTGGTCCAATTGGTATGATTCGGCTTTGCGACAGCTTTTACACGTGCATCCTCAAAAGTCGGGACGGCAAATATGAAGAAATGAAATTCATTAATAAAACGATTTAGCAAAATTTTTACAATTCTAGACATCTTTAAAATTATGCTTTGAGATTAAAATAAATCGTTTTAGCTTTGATCGCTTCAAAACTGAGCCTAAAACAGCTTTATGGGACTATTTTACTATCACCGGGACACATATGCTAAACTTTTTTTTGCTATCGTGACAGGCATCGCCTGTCTTTTTATGGCGGCATCTGCCCCGGCTCAGAATATCACAAAACTGCAATGGAAGCTAAATCCCCAAATTGAAACCACTGGAACGGGTGCACAAGTATCCTCTGCCAGCTTTAAAACTACCGGTTGGATCAATGCTTTGGTACCGGGAACGGTATTCTATTCTTACGTGAAAGCAGGCAAAGAGAAAGATCCGGATTACGCCGAAAACATATACCTGGTTGATAAATCCAAATATGACCGCCAATTCTGGTATCGCACAGAATTCACCGCGCCTCACCTTGAAAAGGGCAAAAGACTATGGCTTAAATTCAACGGCATCAACAAGATAGCCGAAATTTACTTCAACGGACAGCATTTAGGCACGCTGAAAGGCCTGATGCAACGGGGGATTTTTGACGTTACGCCCTGGGTCAGCGCAAATGGCAAAAATGCGGTAGCTGTACTGGTTACACCGCCACGCAATGACCCTCAGCATAATCACGGATTGGCCAACTGGGAAAGCCCCACTTATATATGCAGCGCCAGCTGGGACTGGATGCCCGAAGTACCGGGTTTAAATAGCGGGATCACTGATACGGTTGCTATTAGCACAATCGGGCCGGTAAGTATAACCGATCCGTACATAAAAACTGATCTTCCTAACAATCACCTTGCAAATCTTACACTCACCGCCCAATTGCACAATGCTTTATCGCAAACCGTAACCGGTGTGGTCAAAGCAACGATCAACCCCGGCAATATCTTCATTCAAAGCAAGGAGATTACACTTGAACCCAACAGCAATAAAACAATCACTTACGATAAGAATGAGTTCGCATCACTCAGCATTCAGAATCCTAAACTGTGGTGGCCGAATGGTTATGGGGCGCAACCATTATACACTTGTAAAATAGAGTTTATAGAAAAAGGCACCGGCATCTCCGATCAGGTGAGCAAGAACTTTGGTATCCGCAAAATAACAGCGGACACCACTACACTGAACGGACCATGGCGCGTTTCTGTGAACGGAGTACCAATCCTGATCAAGGGTGGCAATTGGGGCATGTCGGATTATATGCTGAAAGTCCGTGGAAAGGATTATGAGCCGAGGATCAGGTTTCATAAAGAGATGAACTACAACATGATCCGCAACTGGACCGGCGAAGTGACTGATGAAGCATTTTATGATTACTGCGACAAATACGGCATCATGGTTTGGGACGATTTCTGGTTGAACAATATGGGCGGCATAGACAGCGTGGGCATGTTCAAGAGAAACGCCATCGAAAAAGTTAAAAAGCTGAGGAATCACCCATCGGTTGTCATTTGGTGCGGCGCTAATGAGGGCGTACCGGGCGGTGATCCAAATGGGTCTTTGAGCGAAGCAATCAAATACGCCATTAAAGAATATGATGGCAGCGACCGGCTTTATTTCCCTCGCTCCAATGCGGGCGTTACTAACCCCAATTTCTCGAGCCATGGCGGTAGCCGTAATCTTTCGGGTAGCGGCATCTGGAGCAATGAGGATCCAAAGAAATATTTTACAGATCCCCACAATGGATATTTGTTCTCCAAAGACAGTTATGGGCTACGGAGTGAGCTTGGCATGGCAACTTTCGTCAATATCGAAAGCTTTAAAAAGTTTATGCCGAAGGAATATTGGGTGGCACCAACGCCTGAAGCTGTGAACAGCAAAACCAATATGTGGGCACGCCACTATTTTAGTACCGACGGCGGCTTGGGTGGTGGTTCAAACCCTGTGAAGTATATCAATGATATTAATCGTCAATACGGCCAGGCAACATCACTGGAGGATTTCTGCAAGAAAGCTCAATTGATGAACCTGGAAACGATGAAGGCGATGTACGAATCATGGAATGACCACATGTGGCATGATGCTTCAGGCATGTTGATCTGGATGAGCCAGTCGGCCTACCCTACTATGATCTGGCAAACTTATGATTACTACTATGACCTTACCGGCGCATATTTTGGTGCCAAATCGGCTTGTGAACCAATTCACATTCAGTGGAACGCAGCCACAAATTCGGTTAAGATGATCAATAATAAACCTCATGGATTGCAAGGCCTCATTGCTGACGCGACAGTTTATAACAGCGATGGAAAAGCAGTTGCCGGTTATAACAAAAAAGCAACCCTAAACATTGAGCCGACATCAGCAAAAGAGGCTTTTGTTTTGGATTCGGCGGTTGATCATGGTAAACTAACCGATATTCATTTTTTAAGACTGAAACTATTTGACAAGCAAGGCAAACTGATTTCCGAAAACTTTTACTGGATGGGTAACACTTACCTGGATTATACTGCGCTGCAAAAACTGCCAAAGATTGGACCCAGTCTAAAAACCAGCAAACCAATGATTTCCAATAGCGCTAACGGACACAAGTTACTGACTTATACTATCAGCAACACTTCGAACCGGGGGCCTGCATTCGGCATCAGAGCGCAGTTGATGAACAATAACGGCGAACAGATACTACCTGCGATGTTCGACGATGGGTATTTCACGTTAATGCCTGGCGAAAAGAAAGTCCTGCATGTCGAAGCCGATCCAAAACTGCTTAAAACTGGGTATAGCCTTTCTGCCAAAGCATTTAACGATTAAGACTAAACCGATTAAATTTCACATTTAAACTCTAATATTCACATTGCCGAACCAATTTAGTATTTCATGAAATCTGTTTTTTCTGCACTGCTGTTTTTTATCGTCCTGAATTCCGTTGTAAGTGCCCAACCTACTCCTGCAAGCCTAAGGCAAGCGCCCTGGAATTCGCAATGGATCGATGTTCCGGGTGACAACGGGCTCAGCTATGGCGTTTTTTATTTCCGCAAGGATATCAACCTAACGGCCAAGCCCAGCAGTTTTGTTATACATGTATCGGCGGATAACCGTTACAAATTATACGTAAATGGTACGTTGGTATCATTGGGTCCTGCACGCTGCGATACCTATTACTGGAATTACGAAACGGTGGACTTGGCGCCATACCTGGCTGCGGGAAAAAATACGGTGGCTGCGCTCGTTTGGAATGAAGCCCTATTCACGCCGGCGGCGCAAATCAGTGTGCGTACCGGTTTTATTTTACAAGGCAATTCGGCAACAGAAGAAATATTGAATACCAGCAACTCATGGAAGTGCTATCGCGATCCTGGTCATCAGCCTATACCCGGCTTCTTTTTTGCCGCCAGCAAAGGCGAAATGGTGGATATGAATCAGGCCATTAAAGGTGATTGGACTGCCACTAATTTTGATGATAACGCCTGGCCGGCAGCAACGAAAGTGATGGACGGTACACTTAAAGGCATGTCCTGGGGTATTGATTGGGCATTGGTGCCCTCGTCACTGCCGCCAAGAGAAATGACTTATCAGCGTATCCTTAAATTGCGAACCACGACCGGTGTGACTGCTCCTTCAACCTTCCCGGCCGAAAAGACGCCAGTAACTATCCCAGCCAACACAACCGCTACCTTGCTGCTAGATCAAACTTTTGAAACGAACGCCTATATCACATGTAATTTCAGTGGCGGTAAAGACGCAGGAATATCGCTGGGCTACGCTGAGACGCTGTACGACAAAGGCAGCCACGGTACGCGAAAAAGCAACCGGAACGACATAGCGGGCAAAGACTTTGTGGGACGAATAGACAGCCTGATCTCCAACGGCGATAATGGCCAAACATTTACAACATTAAATTTTCGCACCTATCGTTACATAAAACTCATCATACAAACTAAAAACGAGCCACTCACCATCGATGATATTTATGGCACTTTTACGGCTTATCCTTTTAAGCTGGCGTCGGTATTTAATACGGATAATGCCGAATTAAAGCAAATGCTGGACATAGGCTGGCGCACGGCGCGGCTCAACGCCTGGGAAACTTATACCGATTGTCCTTACTATGAGCAATTACAATACATCGGCGATACGCGGATACAGGCTCTCATTTCCTATTACAATACTAATGACGACCGACTGGCCCGCAATGCCCTAACCCTGATGGATCATTCGCGTTTGGCGGAAGGTGTCACCAAAAGCTGTTATCCTACGAAGGGAACACAGATCATTTCCACTTTCTCGTTATGGTATATCTGCATGCTGCACGATTACTGGATGTATCGCAACGACAGCCATTTTGTAAAAGATAAATTGATGAGCGTTAGGGCAATACTGGATTTCTTCAGCAGATATCAACAGCCGGATGGTTCGATAAAAGATATGCCCTACTGGGCGTTTGTGGACTGGGCCGGTAATTTGGCGGGGCAAGTAAAAGGCCAGGACGGCAGCGCTGCTATCTACGATCTTCAACTGCTTTGGGCATACCAGTGGGCAGCAGAAATGGAATCCAAACTAGGCCTTAAGGAATTGGCAATTATTTACAATCAGAAAGCTGCACAATTAAAGGCGACCATACGGCGTAAGTATTGGGACCCCGCCAGGAAGCTATACGCGGATACTAAAGAAAAAACCGGTTATTCGCAGCATGTTAATTCGCTGGCTATACTTACCGGGGCGGTAAGTGCCGCCGACATGCCTGCCGTGGCTAACGCACTACTTAACGATCAAAGTTTGACACAGTGCACCGTTTATTTTAAGTATTATCTAAACCAAGCGCTTATAAAAGCCGGACGGGGTAACGATTACATCAAATGGCTGGGCATTTGGCGTGAAAATATAGCCATGGGGCTTACCACCTGGGCCGAGGACTCGAGCCTGCAAACAGTACGTTCTGATTGCCATGCCTGGGGTGCAAGTCCCAATATCGAATTTTTCCGCACTATCCTGGGTGTCGACAGTGAGGAGCCTGGCTTTTCTAAAATCAAAATCGAGCCTCATTTAGGTGACATCAAAGTCATAGGCGGCGAAATACCTCATCCCAATGGCAAGATCGTTGTGAATTACAAGCTTAAGCACGACAAGTGGCACATCAACATCAACCTGCCGCTTAAAACTACAGGAAAACTGATATGGAAAGGGCAAACCTATCTATTGAAGGCAGGAGCGAATACATTAGCGATTTAGGCAAGTCAGAATATGGTACTCAATTTCAAGTTTTGAACCACAAAAAAACCCGATCCACCAATTGGCGTACCGGGCCTAATACAACAACACAAAATTTCAAATTCTTAAAATACCCAGGTTCCGGTTGCTCCACTGTTCAAAGTTCCCTGGAACAACTTGTTCCCGGATTTGATCACAAACTTCTTTGAAGCCGCCGAATCATTATACACAATAACTACGGTCTGCCCGGCAGGAGTTAAAAATGCTACGTTGGGCAAATCAGTGAGATAGTTGGATTCTATCCGTTTCGATCCTGGCCTTACAAACTTTGCCGCCTGGGCAACGATATAATAGGCAGGATTACGGGCTACCTGGTCACCGTTAATCGTAACCGCGCCGAGGCATTCCGTACATCCTCCCGGGGTGTGCGGCAGTTGGTGCGGATCAGCTGCGAGGTTCCATTCTATCACGTTTTTGCACCAGTTGCGTGTAGCACCGATAATAATGTCGCGAATATGGAACTGCATATCCTTTTTCAGGTTACCCGGCGCGCCAACCCACTCTTCTGTGAAATAGAGGTTTTTATCCGGATGAGCATTATGAACTTCTGAAAGAGCCTCGATCTTACCGCCATATAAATGAAATGCCGAACCGTCCACATAAACACTTGCCTTAGGATCGTTGAGGATGGTGATCGGATAATCTGGGCGATCGGCATTATGATCGTACAGGATGACCCTGGCCTTTATTTTGGCCGCTTTGAAATCGGGCCCAAGATTATTTTTAATAAAATTAGCCTGCTCATCCGCCTCCATCACCATGCTTGGGTTATTCTTTGGATTCAAAGGCTCATTTTGAATGGTAATGGCGTCGATATGGACACCGTGCGCGGCCATCCCTTTGATGTATTTGATGAAATACCGCGAATACGCATGATAGTACTCCACCTTAAGGTGACCACCGCCAGTACTGTCATTAGTTTTCATCCAAGCCGGCGGGCTCCATGGCGAACCCAGGATCTTGATAGTCGGATTGATGATCAAGATCTTCTTTAGTACCGGTATCAGCGCTTTCTCGTCTTCGGCCAGGGTAAATTTCTTCAGTTCAGGATCGGTTTGTCCGACCGGAAGATCATCATACGAAAAAACATGATCGTCTAAATCGGAGGCACCGATACTCACACGCAGATAACTTGCACCGATATCTTTCTTACCAGTGCCAAACAGTTCGTGCAGCAAAGCCATCTGTTTATCAGCACTCATTTGGTTGATCAGCATGGCGCTGCCGCCGGTAAGGGCAAAACCAAAGCCGTCCATCGACTGGTATTTCTTTGCAGGGTTGATTGTTATTTCGGTAAGATTATCCCGGCCGGAAATTGTCTGAACTGGTTTCTGTTTGAAAAGAATTCCCTGGTCAGGATCAGTGAGCCAAAGCTGTGGCTTGGTTCTTTTTGATTCGGGTCTTTGGGCTTCGGCCCGGTGACCCAGCATCAATATGGCACATAGAGCGGCGAGGATATATTTACGGTTATGCATGTTTCAATAGGTATGTAGAACAATGAAAGGAAAAAAGCCGCCCGGAACAGAAGACGGCTTTTCTTCAAAAAATCAATAAATCAATAGCCCGGATTCTGAGTGAGATTCGGGTTTAGCTGTAGTTCATTTGTTCCAATAGGGAATAACAAGTGATTTGCATCTACCCCTGCCCCATTTACACCGTATTGCAGCAATTTGCCGGTTGCATCGTGCTGACTATTCATTAGTGTCAAAATATTAATTGTACCATTCGCGTTAGCCCGCAACAAATCGTTCCAGCGCCAGCATTCATTTACCAACTCTAGTCTTCGCTCATTTAAGATAGCCAACGCCAGGTCACTTTTTGTTACGGCTGTCGTATTAGCCACACCTGCACGGGTTCTGATTTGGTTCAGCTCAGTAGTCGCTGCTGCAAGATTTCCTAACTGGTTATTAGCCTCTGCAGCGAGCAAAATAATATCGGCTAAACGCATTACTACAATATCATCAGTACCAAAATCGAGGTATTTAGCGCAATATGGCACAGGTTTAGTAGCATCGGTCCCCCAGGCATTTGCTGGCATGGTAATGGTGGCAGGGGGAGCTTGCCATTGAAAAGTAGTTTGGTAGCGTGGGCCGCTATCACCCTCTGCTTTAAAGGCCTGAATTAAATCGTACGACCCTATATTTCGTTTTGGCCAGCCATCTGTGTATTGAACAAACAATCCGTTCCCCCAGTTATAGGTGTTAGTGCCATCAAACTCTATCTCGAATATGGATTCTGAATTATTATTATTAGCGGCGCCAAATAGGTTAGCATAGTTAGCCACCAAAGAATATTGACCGCCGCTGATCACCTTATTACAATAGGTTAAACAATTAGTATAGTCGCCCATTTGTGCATATACTTTAGCTAATAATGCATCTGCCGCTCCTTGTGTTGCCCTACCCTTTTCTCCATTGGCAGGGGTTGGAAGCAAATTAGCATCAGCAAACTGTAAATCAGCAATAATTTGAGCATAAACATCCGCAACAGCAGCCCGCTTCGGTGTATAATTACCGTTATAGTTCGTTGTTAATACCAACGGTGTTGGTCCCCACTCGGTAACTAGCCAATAATAGTTCAGGGCTCTTAAAAACCGGGCCTCTGCCAGTATTTGAGCTTTACGGGTAGCTGTTAAAGCGGGATCAGCAATATTAGGCACGTTATCTAAAACACTGTTTGCCTGGGAGATCATTGCATACAAAGTCGCCCATTCTCCTGATAATTTAGTGTTACCCGGTATATAACTAAGTGTTTCCAGCGGCCATTCATTAACATTGTCGTCACCATTAATATAACAATTATCTGATCGCCCATCGGTAAATAAGTGATTATCATACTGATAAAAACCGTAACCTTGAGTTAGATAGTTATAGGCTCCGGTTAAAGCACTTTCGGCATCCTGAGCCGTTTTATAGAAATTTTTAGTTACCAGGTTAGACTTCGGTACTTTATCTATAAAACTTTTTTTACACGCTGATAAACCTAATGCGACAACTGTAGCACAGGTTAAAAATATTTTTATGTTCCGCATGACTATATCTTTATTTTAATTAAAATGTAACATTTACACCAATGGTATATACTCTCGCAGCCGGATATGTACCATCGTCCACTCCTAATGATAATATTGTTGGAGCACCATCGCCTGCATTTACAGACTTATTGTTGGTACCATTACCAAAACTGTTTACATCGGGTGTATAACCTTTATATTTTGTGATCATAAACAAGTTTTGTCCTGTAACAAATACCCGCAGTCGTTCAACGCCAATTTGTTTTAGCAAATTAGGGTCGAAATTATATCCTAAAGAGGCGCTGCGTAAGCGGAAGAACGAGCCACTTTCAATGTAATATGAGGTAGGATTTGAATTCAGGAAGTTATTTGAAGTATTATTAACGGATCCATTACCGATAGCACTCGGCACGCTGGTTATATCACCTGGTTTTTCCCAACGGGAAAGAATCGCAGTACTTTCATTAGTTGCACCATTGAGCCTATCTGTTTCCTGGCGGGTAGCATCATATATTTTGTTACCATATACCCCATCAAATAACAGGGACAAGCTGAATGCTTTATAACGCAAGTTTTCTGCGATACCATAAGTAAACTTAGGCAATGCACTACCTAAAGTAGTTTCGTTGGCACTAAACAATTCATTACCGGTTGCCGGATCGACGCCTAATGCCTTATAGCCATAAAATGTACCTAAAGAATATCCATTTTGAATCGTTTCTACATTAAATCCTGCTCCACTGCCGCCCAGGGATACCTGTGCCGACGGTTGAGGAGCGCTCAATCCAGTAAATACGTTGCTATTGAACGACATATTGAGGTTCATATCCCAGGTGATATCTTTTTCTCTTACGATTGACCCATCTATGCTAAACTCAAAACCTTTATTAATGTCGTTGCCAGGTAAGTTGCTGGCAATTGTTTTAGATCCTGTAGTACCCGTTAAAGTTTGGGTAAATATCATGTTGGTGACCTTTTTGTAATAATAGTCGGCAGAAACTACGATCCTTCGATCTAAAAATCCTGCATCAAAACCAACGTTGGATGAATTTGCTGATTCCCATTTTAAATATGGATTGCCTATCTGAGAGGTAAGCGCATAACCATTTGCAGCATTAGATGTATTATATGGGTAACCAACCGGACTTAACTGGGTATACGAAGGATATAAATAAGAGTAGGGAGGTAAATTACCTGTTCTGCCCCAGCTGGCCCTGATCTTTAGATCCTGGATCCAGTTAACATTCTTCATAAAATCCTCATTTGACACTTTCCAGCCTGCTGAAACTGCAGGGAAAGTTCCCCAGCGGTTATTAACACCTACACGTGAAGTTCCGTCCGCACGTAACGTTGCTGTTAACAAATACTTATCATTATAAGAATAAGTTGCCCGGCCGAAATAAGAATTGGTCGACCATTCGTAATTTGATGAATTTACATTTTTACTGGCGGTAGCAGCATTAAGCGTTGTTATATCGCTTGAACCAAAACCTTTACCATTTTGGTCTGAAAGGAATATTTTTTCATCGAGTGCCGAAGTACCAACAACAACATTCAATTTACTTAAACCAAAGGTTTTATCGTAAGTTAAAGTGTTATCCCAGGCCCAGCGTGTAGTTTCACTATAGTTTTGATCGGCATAACCATTAGGTTCGCTAAGTCCGACTAAGCTTTTGTATGGATCTATGAAAAGTTGATAATTGGAATTTTCATTCGTTAAATTCAACTGGCTGCGATATTTAATGCCGAATGGTAAATTGATTTCGGCATACGCGTCTCCCAGCAAGTTATTTCCAATGGTGTTATTGGTATTGTTGTAGATATCAGAAACAGGATTTTCGCCTGAATAAAGGTTACTGGTACCATAAACACCCGGATTAGGAGCATTGGCAGGCATTTGAACCGGAATATACTCTGGTGTTACCAAAGCCGCTAAAATTGTACCGCCATGTGCCGCAGAAGCGTTTTGAGGTACGGTACGTGAATTAGTGCGATTAAAATTAATATTACCACCGAAAGTCAACCAACTATTTGCCTTTTGACTAACGCTGAATTTGGCTGAATAACGATCAAAATTAGAACCTTCGATGATACCGTCCTGGTTTAAATAGCCAAGTCCGAAATAATAAGTTCCAGTTTCAGAACCTCCGGATACACCAACATTAGCAGATGTTTGCATGGCACTATGGTAGATAATGTCCTGCCAGTTATTATTAGTGGCACCCAGGTTGTAATAAGATGGAAGATCAGGTGCAGTGCCGCCTCCAATTTCGGTTTGCAGGGCCAGCCATTGCTGGTTATTTAATACCGGGATCTTTTTGGATATTTGCTGTGTACCGGTATAAAAATTAGCATCAATTTTGGCTTTGCCTTTTGTGCCCTGTTTGGTTGTGATCATCACCACGCCATTGGTTGAACCTGCCGCGCCGTAAATACCGGCAGCTGATGCGTCTTTCAAAATACTGATCGATTCAATGGAATTTGGGTCGAGGGTTTTAATGTCATTTGTTAACACCCCGTCGACCACGTACAACGGCTCGCCGCCATTTGGCGAACCAACACCGCGAACCCGGATAGACAAATCGGCACCAGGCTGACCAGAAGGAACTGTCACCTGTACACCCGGAGCCTTACCTATTAAAGCCTCTTCCGGACTAACGATCGGCCTGTTTGCCACATCCTTTACGCTAACCGTAGATATAGCAGACGTTAAATCAGATTTTTTCTGCGTACCATAGCCTATTACAACTACTTCATTCAGTTGTTTATTGGCAGCTACCAGCGAGACATTAATCGTCGACTGGTTGTTGATGGGTTGCTCCTGGGTGTTAAACCCGATAAACGAGAACACAAGGGTGCCATTTCCCGGCGCGCTGATGGAATATTTACCATTCACATCCGTTGATACCGCATTTGTTGTGCCCTTTACCGTAACGGTAACGCCAGGCAGAGTTCCCCCCTGGTCATCTTTAACGGTTCCGCTAACCGTTGTTTGTGCAAAGGCGAACGCACATCCGGTTAACAGCATGACCACAATTAAAGTAAGTTTTTTTTTCATGCTTTTGGTTGATAGTTTAAAAATTGGTTGAAATGCCGGCGGCATTTTTTTAAGTCGGTGTAAAGTTAAAGTGAATAATCTCAAAAAAACGAAAACAAATCATAATTTTTTCTTTGCAAAATACTGATATATAAGCAGTTACAAATAAATTGATACGCTTCAATACCGCCTATCGATCATTGATAAAGCATTGATTATTAGTTAAAATCAGCGTCAAAAAACTAGAACTAACCGGTCCATCTGATACGGAAAAACACCGGCCAAAAAACAACTTTAAAAAGTTTTGTAGTTAGTGAACTAGTAGTGTGTTCGGACACACTTCATTGAGCATGCACGTCTTCCAGAAGTAATTTGCTCCATCCTTCGCCGCTCTCAGGCTTTGTCTTTCTGGATCGGCCGGATAAAAGTTTTTTAATGCGGGTGCTGTATTGCCAGCAAGTACTCTGGCGTATTTCGAGTATCTCTGCCAGCTTATGAGATGATATTTTCCCGTTACTTGAATAAACCAGGAAGATGAGGTAAAAGCCCTTGGTGATGGGTATGCGAATGTTGTGCAATAAAGTGAAAGCTGTGACAGATTCTTCGTGGCTGCATTTAGTACATTTCCGGCTGTAGGGTGTGCGACCATGAAACGAGTGATCGTTGCCACATTTGTGACAGCTGTAGCCTTGTTTCCATTTAAGTTCTGCCAGCAAGCGATAGCAACTATCCGCATCAGGGTAAATCCTGCTAAACTCCTCAAAATCCACCTCGGTCGACATGATCCTATCACGTGATACCTTCTCAAAATCGTTTTGAAGTACTTTATTGTCGTTCTCAAGCAGCTGGTTCATCCGCAGTATCTCTTCGGCCTGATGCTGCAAAATCTCATTGGCCCGGTTCAGATCTTCATTCTGCTGCTCGATAATTTTGGCTTTCTCGATGACCTCGTGTGTCCTCTCCTCAACTTCCTTTTCAAGGCGGAGGTTAATCGATTCTTTAAGTTTCTCTTTATCCCGCAACTGGTTGATGATCTCACGCTGAGCATTTTCTTTTACTTTTTTTAGAATCCTTACCTGGTCACTTAAAGCAAAGGCGAAAAATATCATCTCAAGAATAAAGCAAATACTTAAGCTGTAATAACCGATGGTTCCGAAGTCGATCTGGCCAAATGTAGTCAGCAATTTTATCAGAAAGCCGACAAACAAAAAGCTATACCCGAGCACAAAGAATCGCGCCGGTCGGTAGCCCTTTAGAAAGACATATATCCCGGTAAAAAACGCTATGCAAAGCGGAATAAACTCAAGGAATTTATAGTTGAACCATTGCTTATCTGCAAAAAAGCAAACAAAGAAAAACACGATCCTCAAACTAATAACCGACCAAATTACTTTGTGCAACCATGGAACATTGGTTTTTACAAATAGCAGCTTATTTGTGAACATCAAAGCGAAAACGCTCACGCAGCAAAGCGCAACGCCGTATGCATACTGGTTCCAGCCCGGAGAGTTGGGCCACAGATATTCGTAGCCGACGCCATCGTTACATAGCTCGTAGAACGCCACGCTCAGATTGTAGAGGATGTAGTACAGGTACTGCCTTTGCTTTACCGCGAAAAACATCAGCAGGTTATAAAAGGCAAAAACGAGTATCATGCCATAGAATACACCGAAAAGTAAGTACTCATTAAGGGCATATTGAATAAACCAGCCAACCGAGCGCAGCACAATGATAATGTCGGCCGTCTGATGCGACTTTACCCGGAAATAATACGTCAGCTCCTTATCCGGGTAGATCTCGAGATTGATCTCGAAGTTTTTATGATGATAGGTTCGGTCGCCAAATCTGTTTAATGCGCCGAAATGCTTGCTTTGATATGCGCCGCTTTGTGTTGGAACATAGGCAGTGATGTCGTCGATTGTTTGATCAAAAAATTCCAGCATCCATCTTTTTTGAGTGGATGAAGGATGTTTTATTTTTATCCTGTACCAGTATACCG
This sequence comes from Mucilaginibacter sp., assembly GCA_025934475.1. Taxonomy (GTDB): domain Bacteria; phylum Bacteroidota; class Bacteroidia; order Sphingobacteriales; family Sphingobacteriaceae; genus Mucilaginibacter. The sequence goes on from JAICXZ010000018.1 coordinate 14,312, forward strand.
AACTGATATTATAATTCTGCGGTGTGCTGGACCAGCTCTCTTTAAATTGCGCTGAAACC
>JAICXZ010000129.1 GCA_025934475.1 Mucilaginibacter sp.
CTCCCTTCAGACTGTTTATCTTATTCAGAATTGTCTTTAATGGATCCTGGTTTTGAGCCAGCATGGACCTTACATCCAACTCAATAAAATTGCTTGTTTTTTTTTCAGAAGGAGTTGGCATACTAGTCGTGGGTTCGGTAGAATCTTCGGCTAGAATGTTAAAGCCCAGCGTTTGCATATTCGCCATAAAATCTTGCAACGTGCATCCGGCCATTTTACACGCGTCGGCAATTGTTACCCGTCTGCCCATCAGGTTGCGCAGGACAGGGTTCCGGAGCTTCGAAAAGTTACTATTGAATTTTACAAGGGCATTTATAACCGTGTCTTTATCATCCTCCAGTAATTCCCTTATCGTCGTCCTTGAAGTTATGTCTTTTGCCATGGGACAAAAGTCGGTATCGATAATTCCCCAAAGTATGATCTATATCATAAAATTTGATGATGTTAAAAGACGAATTCAATTCTAGCAAATACAACTTAGTGACGCTCGTGTATACCTAATAAACGGATATTTCGTCTACCAAAAGTAAAGCCTTAGCTCCTGCACCATACTCGCCGTCGGGAATAATCCCTTTGTTTACGCCAACTACTTTTATGTACCGCGCCTGGGTGCTCTGCAATGAAGTTTTTATGGTATTGATACCGTTAACGGGGAAATCGACCTGACTATATACCTTTGTATAATTGTTTCCGTCGGTTGATGTCCAGAAGCTGAGCTCGGTAGGCTCCCACATCCGCTGCCAGTGGTATTTAAGGATATTAGTACCGATTGAGCTGATTTTTTGCACGCTGCCAAGATCAATAACTGCTTCCAGGTTTACTCCGCTGAAACCAAACCATTGTCCATCATTGTAGGCATTGCTGGCTTCGATGCCATTTACCAGCGCGGAGGCATTGCCGGGGTCATAATTTGGAGCTGGCTGAAAACTGAGGGTCACCGGTTTACCAACTGCCTTATGGACCAGAACGTTCTTTTGAAAAACTCGTCCATATTGGATTCCATTTTCAAAAACAGCCGCTTTTATAATCTCAGTTTCCCCTACAGCCAAAGCAGTGTGGTAAACATTGGTATTGGGCCCGGGCGCGCTTCCATCAGTTGTATAACGAATAATCCCCTGGGGCAGCGTAGAGTTTAGGCCCAGCAGCGTTTTACCGTCCGCAGCTTTATCGATGGCATAGGTGATCTCATCAAAAACATCTGCCGCATGTACATCCAACTTTTTGAGCAGCGGATACTGAGGTCTTAGTCTGCTCAAAAAATCGGTGTAGTTCTTGCTTTCTTTTGGCGACCAGGCAGTTTCAGCAAGTGCAAGCAGGCGCGGAAAAATCATATACTCGGCTTTCTCTTTATTTTCATAATACTCGCTCCACGCATTTGCCTGAACGCCCATGATGTATTTAGCCTCATTGGGGCTAAGCTCGGCACTTATCGGTTCGTAATTGTATATTTTGCTCAAAGGCAAATATCCGCCTCCTGCCAATGGTTCCTCCGGATATAAAGACTGATAGTAATCGAGATAAACATACTTTTCGGGCGTCATAACCACCTGGTGGTGCTGATTGGCCGCTGCAATACCACCGCTCTCACCCGTCCAGCTCATAACAGTTGCCCCGGGACTTAAGCCGCCTTCCAGTATTTCGTCCCATCCTATGATCTGGCGGCCTTTGCCGTTCAGGTATTTTTCGATGCGTTTGATGAAGTAGCTTTGCAATTCACTTTCGTCTTTCAGGTTTTCGTCTGCCATACGTTTACGGCATTTAGGGCAAATGTGCCAGCGTTGTTTCGGACATTCGTCGCCGCCGATATGGATGTATTTTGAAGGGAAAAGGGTCAAAACTTCGTCAAGTACATTTTGCAGAAAGGTAAAAGTCGAATCGTTACCTGCGCAGTATACGTCGCTGAAGATTCCCCAGAATGTTGCCGTTTGATAAGGTCCTCCTGTACAACCTAGTTCGGGATAAGCCGCTAGTGCTGCCAGAGCGTGTCCGGGCATTTCTATTTCAGGTATTATTGTAATATGTCTTGCAGTAGCGTAGCTAACAACTTGTTTTACCTCTTCTTGTGTGTAGTACCCGCCATACGGCTTGCCATCGAACACATGTGGAAGCTCCTTTTTGTGGCCTATTAACGTCTCATTGCGATATGCAGAAATGGTTTGAAGCTTTGGATATTTTTTTATTTCGATCCGCCAGCCCTGGTCGTCGGTCAAATGCCAGTGGAAGGTATTGATCTTATATAGGGCAAGTACGTCGATCCATTTTTCTATTTGCCGTGCGGAAAAGAAATGGCGACTCACATCCAAATGCATCCCCCTATAGGTAAACCGGGGATGGTCCTCAATTATACACCCCGGTATCAAATAGTCTCCCCTCTCATCAACCAACTGGATTAGCGACTGTAATCCGTAAAACACGCCCGCTGCATCATGGCCGGTAATGGAGATGCGTTTATTATCCACCTTCAGCACGTACCCTTCTTTGTATGCTCCGACGCTACTGTCAATCGCTAATTGAATATAATTTGATGAAGCTTTGTCTACGATGGACGGAGAAAAACCAGCGATTAAATGCATGGATTGCTGAAAAACCTCTGCATCGCTTTTGATTGAATCACCGGATAATAAAAGCACCGTCTTCTGATTCAAATGAAAAGGGTTGGTAATGTGAGTAGTCTTAAAGGGCCTGGGGATAATATGCAGATCATTTTTGGGGACCGAACCGCCTTGTGCAGCAGCCATAAAATGTATGATACAAATAAAAATCAAAGTGGACAGTGCCTCTCTCGTTCGCATGAGTATAAATCGTCTTTATTTTAATAATTAGGTTTTGTCGCCGTAAGTGAGTAAAAATAAAAAATCAGGAGGAACATTTGCTCTTCCTGAAAATCAACCAATTATTAACTATATAAAAAACTTAAGCTCACATCGGGATTTTCGTGAGTAGCATTGATACGCACCATTAAAACCATTGAATTTCAACCAAGGCGACTGAATCAATGAAGATCACTTAGCCTCGTCAACCCCTTCAGTTGTCATAACCACTCGTTTGATGGTACCATCTTTATTGTAATACAAATAATCAATGCAAACAGAGCGATGAAAGCTGCCGGCGTCAGCCGCGAGGGCGCCATTATGATAAATAAAATAACTTTTGCCTTTAAAGTCGATGATGGCCTGGTGGTTGGTATTGGAATTTCCTGCAAGCTCGTTGATAATGCCTTTGTATATCCATGGCCCATTTATGTTTCGGCTCATAGCATAAGCCGTCTTCTCGGGGAATTCATAAGCATAAGACAAATAATACCATCCGTTGCGCTTATGTATCCAGGGCGCTTCGGTATAGTGGGGAAGTGAAATCGTTTTTATCGGCCCATCAAGTTCGGTCATGTTTTTTTTTAGCTTGGCATAGTAACAGATGCCATTGCCCCAAAACAAGTAAGCCTGTCCATCATCGTCGATCATGACGGTTGGGTCTAAGTCGTCCCAGGGATGTTTCATTGCCTTCGTCATATCATTTGTAACCAGGGCCGTGCCTCTTGCATCCACGAAGGGACCAGTTGGAGAGTCAGAAACCGCAACGCCAATAGATTTGCCCGGAATGGTTCCATGTTCCACTGCCACATACCAGTAAAATTTGCCGTCTCTTTCTATTACTTGTGACGCCCAGGCATCGTCTTTGGCCCATTTAAAAGTTTTCACGTCCATTGGTGGCGGCGTATGTTCGGTCCAGTTCACCATGTCATCTGATGAAAAACACAGCCAGTTATGCATTACATAACCGTTATGTCCGGTTGGGGCTTCGTCGTGACCGGTGTACAAGTATACTTTGCCTTTGTAAACCATGGCAGCCGGGTCAGCTGTAAAAACATGTGTGATAATTGGATTACCATTTGAATGGATAGTAGTATCGCGTTCAATCGCAAACGATTCTAAAGCAAATAGCCCAACAAAGAGGGAAGTCAATAAATACTTAATCATATATTTTACAATGTTCTGTTAACCTTTATTTTTTAGTTTGAAGTTGAACTTCGGGCCAGCCATCGCGCCAATCCAGTTTCTCTATTCCTAATTTCGAAATTCCTTTGTCGTGCGCGTCATAACCATGGAATATCAGGTAATCCTGGCCATTAAAATCACAAACGGCATTGTGACCCACGCCATACCAATTATCGTCCCCTTGCAGCAATAATGTTCCGCCACCTTTTTCCATGGGTACACCATTTTTATCGACATACGGCCCGGTAACTTTAGCCGATCGGCCAACGATCATCTTATAAGTACTCTGTGGCCCTTTGCAGCAATAATCAATGGATGCAAAAAGATAATAATAGTTACCCTTTCTGAAAATGAACGGCGCTTCGATGGCATTGCCTCCTGCGTCTACAGGATTGCCATCAACAGCAGGTGGATTTATAGCCGAAGGATCACGCAGACGCGAAGCGATAGTGGGTAAATTATCAAGCGGACCATCCACCTTCAATCGGTCTTTTGTCAGCTTTACAATCTTGACGCCACCCCAAAAAGAACCAAAAGCCAGGTAAGATTCACCATCGCTATCAGTTATTAAATTGGGGTCTATTGCGTTCCAATTGTTCTTCCCGGGTATTGATTGGATAATCAGTCCGCGATCGGTCCATTTATATGCCTGATCATCGGTGTGCAGCGTTACATTCGTTGCAAGGCCGATGCCCGAAGTATTTTTACCGAAAGCAGAAACCGCGTAATACAAATAATAAAGGCCGTTATAGTAAGAAATATCCGGCGCCCAAATATGATTTTTGAAACTTGGGACAACATTGTTAGTCCATTCAGGTGCTTTTTCAAATACCGGTTTTTCACGCTTCCAATGCACCATATCGGACGACGACCACATGGCGATGCCCTGCCCGGTACAAAATATGTAATAAGTACTGTCCTGCCTGATCATCACCGGGTCGTGCACCGAAATATCGGTCTTCAAGTCCTGCGCCCGGGACAGCACGCCGGTAATGACTAAAATGACGAGTAAAACAATCTTTTTCATTTGGGGGCCGAACTCAAATACTATTTAGCAATGCTTACACGGATAATATTAAATGAATATGGTTTCATATCCAGCTTTACCAAATTCTTATCCAACCCAATCTCGCTCTTTTGCGGGCTTACTGTCAGGGGTTCTTTCAACGAATTAACCGCGTTCAAATCATCACTTTGCAAAACCGTTAAAGTACCTTTTGATCCGGGTATCACACCTTTTATAGAAAACTCAGCTTTTTGCTCTTGTTTGCTCGTATTTATGATTTTGATGATCAGTTCATGGCTATTATTGTCTAAAGCTGCTGAAGCAAAGCACCCATCCTGCCCGGTTACTGGTTCATTATTGAGTGTAAGTGACACAACATCGGTTCCTTTATTAAGCGAATACAATTGCTGTACATAATAATTCGGAGTGCCAAAGGATTGCAGGTTGTCAAACCAGATAAGGTCGGGCGTCCATTGCCAGCCTTCAACATGCGCGAACAGTGGTGCATATGATGCCATATTTACCACATCAGCATTCCTTTCTAAACCGGTCATAAAGGCTGCTTCCGACATCGCGCACTGCCAGTTGTTTTTATTTTCAGGACTTGCTATGCCCACGCTTTGTGCAGCATATTCACCCGCAAAAATTTTAGGGCCTTTGCGATCATAATTATCATAGCGTTTGGCGTTGCTTAAAAACCATTCGGGCGAGCGATAGTAATGTTCGTCCAGGATATTGGCGTTGAGGCTTCTGAATGTTTTGTTGAGTTCATCAAAAACTTCCCCGTCGGGATTAGGGCCCAGGCTGCACACCAATTTGATCTGAGGATATTTGGCATGGATAGCCTTTTCAAAAATTTTATAGCGCTCTATATATTGCGGTCCCCACTGTTCGTTCCCAACGCCAAGCATTTTCAGGTTAAATGGTTTTGGATGCCCCTGTTCGGCACGTTTTTTTCCCCATGACGTCGTAACTGGCCCATTTGCAAACTCTATCAGGTCAAGCGCATCCTGAACATAAGGACCCAGCTCATTTAAAGGTACCAGTTCACAGGTATTGAACTGGCAAGCCATGCCGCAGTTAATAATCGGCAATGGAGACGCGCCAATGTCTTCCGCCAGCTCAAAATATTCCAGGAAACCCAGGCCAAAACTTTGATAGTAATCGGGTGACGGCCGATGCGCAAATTCAGTGTTCCAGCGATTGATGATCATCCTCCGGCTGGCAATATCGCCGATCGTTCTTTTCCATTGGTAACGGGTTTCCAGTTCACGGCCTTCAACGATACAGCCACCGGGGAAGCGTAAAAATCCTGGCTTCATATCGGCGAGTTTCTGAACAAGATCAGCACGCAAGCCGCCGGGTCGCTGCTTCCAGGTATCCTGCGGAAAAAGCGAGATCATGTCAAGGTCGATCATCCCTGCCCCATCAATTAAAACCTTCAGGCTTGCCTTTGGGTCGGTTTCAGTCGCCTTAAAACTGGACGTATATTTTTTCCATTCTTTCGAGGAAGCGATGATATTAGTACCACCTATTACCTCGCCCTTTTGATTTATCAGCTCTATCCGAAGATTTACAGGTGATGAAGTGGGCACCTTGGCCAGAACCGAAAAATTATATTGATCATCCTTTTTGATACCCATCCCATGAAAGCCTTCATTGATCAAGCCGTAACCTTTGGATGATTTAGAGGCCATCTGGATATACCTGGGATTATTAGCGTCCTCTTCCCCTCTGTTCAATATCAAAATGCTTCCATCCGCGCCATCTTCTTTTACTTCCTTCCATCCCATTAAAGGTGTTTTGAATTCGAAGGAGCGGTTTTTTACCAGCTCGGCATAAAGTCCGCCATCGCCGGCCATGTTGATATCTTCAAAAAATATACCGTACATGGTAGGCTGTATATGCGCCTTAATTTTTCCGGCATCAACCTGGTACGTTTTTAACTGACTATATGCCTGGCAAGCAATTATTACAGCAAAAAGCGATAAAAAGTATTTTCTCATCGTCATAATTAAGTTTTAACAGTATTATACTTTTATCTTTTTTTACCCCAAACCGCCACGCCCTGATCGTTCAAACCTGTAAATACCAGTGTTGTGGCTACCTTATTTTCCCAGTCCCGTTCACGATCTACCTTTACATTTTCAGTGCTGCCGGTGCTCCATTTTATTTGCAGCCATGGCGCATTATAGGTCCAGGTGCCTGTTGTATTCCCTGCGATTGTTCCGTTAGCCTGAAGGGTAATCGTGGATGCCAGTTGCAGGTCGGGTGATATTTGTTCCGCAGAATATCCGGGCACTACCTCGTAATCCAGTTGTATCCTTTCCCAGTTACCGGCCAGTTCGGATGTCGCAACGGCTGTGTTGGCAACATTGGCAAAGCGTTCGGGGGAAACTACCGGCCACCCATCGGGAGTCCATGATATCTTGCGGACGTGCAAATCCATGAAATAAGAATTAACGCTTGGCCGCCCATTGTGCGCCATATAAAACTGCCCGTTCCCGTCGTCAAACACACCACAATGCGCTGTGCCCTGCCAGCCGCCATGACCGGTGAATTGGTATGGCGCCACGATCATCGGCCCATGATCAATATTGGTGTTCAAATCAACGCCGTTATAGTCATAAAATGGCCCCTGCGGATTATCCGCCCTTCCTACCCGCACATTATACTTGGTTTGGAGCCAGTCGTAAGAGATA
>JAICXZ010000449.1 GCA_025934475.1 Mucilaginibacter sp.
GCGAGCTCTCCGCCTTCCGTGTCGCCTTGGTCACCAACCTCGAGCCTGTTTATGGTGTCGTCATGTCCTTTCTTTTTTTTGGTGAAATGAACAAAATGACGACCGGATTCTGGGCCGGCGCCATCATCATTTTGTCAACTATTTTTCTTTTTCCGGTCGCCCAGCGACAGGTTGAAAAAAGAAAATCCAGGGCCTAAGATTTCATTTTTGTACACATTTTACTCACCCCGACAGGGTAGGGAAGGGTTTAGACACTCTTATTTTGCACCTATTTTAAGACCTCAGGAGTCATTTTCCTTTTAAAAGATAACCAGTTGTGCCTGTGGTAATTTTGATCAAATACAGGCAAAATACCAAAATCAGCTACTGTGTATCGACCACTCCATTTTGCCGCGGGGATATTGGCCATTTTTCACAGCAATTTACATGCATAAATACGTCTATAAAAAATATATTTTCAGAAAATATTAATTTTATAAATCTTTAATAATCAAATATTTTATTCAGTTAAATAAATAGATAGTTTAATGAAAACCAAACTGGCAATTTATAATTATACTAATATTTTTAGCATAAACATTATTACAAACCATAAATACACTACAATTATTTGTTAATCAGGACATTTATGCATTGTTAAATAAAGTTTTAATTCACACTTGGCTTTTCCACTAGGTTAGTGTACTTAAATAGAGGTTTTTTGATCACCTTAAAATTTGAGAAAATCGACTTGGGTAGGCGAGTCAAAAAAATGTTCCGAAAATCATCACGCCAAAATTCATTTCTTAAACCTTGCACACTTCTTCAATTTTTTGGGAGATAGAAAACGTGGAGACATCTACGAGGTCCAAAAAAGAAACGCACCACTCCCCTGCTGATTTTGTACATTAGTATTACATTGGTCATTCACATTTTTGGATAGTGGAAACCGAAACATTTAATCACTGTTAAACCAAAGTCGCCATGAGAATAAAAACGATGATCATCATAATCGTTACGGTGCTGCTCACCATAGTGATCATGCAGAACACGGACACCGTTCCGTTCAAATTTTTGTTTGCGAAATTTTACGCCTCCAAGCTTTCGGTGATGCTCATCGTCGCGGTGGTATCATTCATCGTCGGGGTGATGGTGGGCCGACCTGGTCGTCCAAAATACATCCCCGGCCAGGTACAGGATGCTGATCCAAACAAAAAACAACCGGATACACTAAGCGACGAGGACAGGGAATACATCAGCTAATTATTATGAAAGAAAAAATAGGATTTATCGGGCTCGGGAACATGGGGCTGCCGATGGCCAAAAATTTGATTGACGCGGGCTATCATCTGCAAGTTTATAACCGCACTGCGGAGAAAGCCGACGAGCTCGATGCTTCAGCAATAACCAGGTGCAGCACCCCTGCCGAAGCCGCCAAAAATGTCGCGGTTGTCATCACAATGTTGTCGGATGACAAAGTGGTGGAAGAAGCAACAACCGGCAGGGATGGTGTATTGAGTACGCTGCAGAAAGGTGGCGTTCATATCTCGATGAGCACCATCTCGCCCGACGTTTCTAAACGACTCGGAGAAGCGCATAGGGCAGCCGGCAGCGTCTACCTTACCTCCCCTGTTTTTGGTCGGCCCGAAGCAGCAGCTGCAAAAAAATTATGGATATGTGTTTCGGGCGATAAGTCGGCGAAGGAGACTGTTAAACCCATCCTCGAATGCATGGGACAGGGCGTGGTTGATTTTGGCGAAGCTGATGGCGGCGCAAACGTGATCAAGGTGATTGGCAACCTTATGATATTTGTTTCTGTAGAGATGATGGCTGAAGCGTTTAGGCTAGCGCAGGATCATGGGCTTGACAGAGCCTCCGTGGCTGCGTTTTTCGGCTCCACATTGTTCAACGCTCCCGTTTATCAAAACTACGGCAAGTTAGTGGCCGAGCGAAAGTACGAACCAGTGAGGTTTAAAACCATTTTAGGGCACAAGGATCTCACTCTTGCGCACGACCTGGCTCAACAAACTAAAACGCCAATGCCCGTGGCCGACGTGACCCGTAAAAAACTTATGGAGGCCATCAATCATGGTTTAGGTGACAAAGATTGTGTTGAGGCGTTTGCGAGAGGCGCAGACGAGGGTTGGTAAGGCGAAATCCCAACAACAGGATCAGATATCGTAAAAGACCTGGTTTGGGCCTTCTAACGGTGATAGATCAGGTCTTTGCCCAAATATGCCAAAAACAGACGCCCCGCTCCCACTCATACTGGCGTATAACGCGCCTGCTTCGTAAAGGGCGGCCTTAGCGCCCCGGATTATCGCGTGATTTTTAAAGACGGATTCCTCGAAATCATTTTTGACGTAATTCTTCCATTGTTCAATAGGCAGTTCAACCAGTTCTTTCAAAGATCGCAGTACCGGCGTAGGTTTTACACCGCGGTACGCTTCTGAAGTTGAAACATGAGCGGGAGGCATAACCAAAGCAATGGAATATTGCGACAGTTCAAGATTTACGTTTTCAAATTGGTCGCCTTTATCGAAAGCAAATACTGGTTTGCTTTCGATAAAGAAAGCACAGTCGGCGCCGAGTTGGCGGGCGTAATCTAATTTCTGTTCGACCGTCAACCCTAAATCGAATTGCCGGTTGAGCAGATTAATAAAAAACGCCGCATTTGCGGAGCCACCGCCCAAGCCCGCACCTATGGGTACGTGTTTATGCAAATGAATGTTTACCGGCGGTAAATCGTAATCCTGGCTGATGAGATGGAAAGCCTTAACGCACAGATTGTCCTCTACCCTGCCTGGTATACCGAGGCCGGATGATTCAAAGGTCAGTTCCTCGCCGGGCAAAGCCTCCAGAACGTCGTATATCTTAACCGGATAAAAAACCGTTTCTATATTATGATAGCCGTCGGGGCGGCGGGAAGTGATATTGAGGCCGATATTAATCTTGGCGCAGGGAAATACGATCATCAGATTGATTAACAACAGCTGTATTTTTACACAACCGTAGGATAACAAAAGTAGATTTATTTTTTTTGTGTTCTGAATTGGTGTAAGGTTGGAACGTTGAAAAGTTTGAAAGTTAACTTAATCCAACTTAATCAACTCATTCAACTTAATCAACTAACAAATGAAACAATACCTCGATTTAATGAAGCACGTGCTGGATACCGGCACGCAGAAGCACGACAGGACCGGAACAGGCACGCTGAGCATATTCGGTCATCAGATGCGCTTTAACCTGCAGGATGGCTTCCCGCTGGTGACTACCAAGAAGCTTCATCTTAAATCGATCATCCACGAACTGATCTGGTTTTTGCAGGGCGACACCAATATCAAATACCTAAAAGATAATGGCGTGCGCATATGGGACGAATGGGCAGACGAAAACGGCGACCTGGGACCAGTATACGGGCACCAATGGCGTTCCTGGCCAACACCCGATGGCGGGCATATCGACCAGATAAGCCAGGTTGTAAAAACCATCAAAGAAAATCCTGATTCCCGCAGAATCATCGTATCAGCGTGGAACATTGCCGAAGTTAATAAAATGGCGCTCCCTCCCTGCCACACGCTATTCCAGTTTTATGTGGCCGACGGTAAGCTATCGTGTCAGCTTTACCAGCGTAGTGCAGATATTTTCCTGGGCGTTCCTTTTAACATTGCATCTTACGCGCTGCTCACCATGATGATGGCCCAGGTTTGTGATTTGCAACCGGGCGACTTTGTCCACACCTTTGGCGATGCCCATCTTTATAATAATCATATCGAGCAGGCCAATCTGCAATTGACCCGTGAACCGCGTCCGTTGCCGACGATGAAGATCAATCCTGAGGTGAAAGATATCTTCCAATTCAAATTTGAAGATTTCACGTTAGAGAATTATGATCCGTGGCCCCATATTAAGGGTATCGTCGCTGTTTAGTGGATTGATATGACTACTGTTCAAATCAGATCTGAAATAAAGAAACTGTTGAATGATCTCCCCGACGATGTTTTGGGAAGTGTTCTTGATTTCCTAAATGAGATCAGAGCGCAACCTGTTGAAAAGGCAAGATTGGCAGCCAACATCAAAAAAATCATGACCGAGGATAGGGAACTCCTCAAAAGA
>JAICXZ010000271.1 GCA_025934475.1 Mucilaginibacter sp.
AAGTGAGGTTGACCCTCCCGCATTGCGGGAGGGTTTTTTGTTATGCATCAGATTGTCAATTTTTAAGCAGTCAAATCTCCGTGTTCAAAAGATTTCAAATCTTCAACCCTTTGTTCCTTGTCTCTTTTAAATAATCCCCCGGTACGGGGTATTCGTTTCTGCAATAACTGCGATATTTTTATTAAACAGTTGAGTTAAAATGATTTTCAAATTTTTGATGCCATGAGTAAAACATTTTTCATAATTCTGATCATATTGGCCGCCCTGGGCCAAAGAATGAGCGCGCAAACAAATTTCTGGAATAGTCCTAACGCTTACCTTGGGCAAACGCCTCCCGGAGACACGCCTAAAATATTTGCACCCGGAATATTGGCAGATAAGGGCGAGTTTACGGCCAACAGAACAGCCATCTCTTCCGACGGCAAAGAAATATATTATTGTACTAATAGGAGCTGGAAAAACTCCAATGATTTGAAGGTGAAGTGTTTTAGGTTTGATGGGCAAAAATGGATCGGACCGACGATAATCAATGAGCATATGGGGCAAACATCCATTTCACCAGACGGTCAAAGCCTGTTTTTGGGCAGTGATCAGTCAGGGGGAACTGTTTATAAATCGAGCCGGACGCCAAACGGCTGGAGTGCTCCTGAACCATATATCGATCGAAATTATATGATATATGATTTTATATTAACCAGGAGCGGAAACAAATACGCAGCAAGTAATGGAACGTGGGGCAGCCCGTCCGATGCCCAAGCATGGAGATTCAGCCTGATGCCTCCTTCAGATGCTGATACAAGCATTCAGAATCTGGTCTTCCCATTGAATTCCCAGGGCTTTAATGGCGATTTTTTTGTAGCATCTGATGAATCTTACATGATCGTAAGTACAAAAGAGACCAAAAGCTTTGAATGCGAACTCTACATAAGTTTCCGAAAAAAAGATAAAACCTGGACGGAGCCCAAAAGTTTAGGGCCATTGATCAATGACGGGTTGGCGCATAGATATGGTCAATATGTGTCGCCTGATGGTAAATACCTGTTTTACACCCGGGCCGAAAGCGAAAAGGATTGCGCTATTTACTGGGTTAGATTTGACGGTTTATTAAAAAAGCTGAAGCAGGCAAGTTTATAGAATTTTCTGTATGTTAGAATTCGCTATTGGGTCAAATCTTAATTCTTAAGCATCAAATTAATTGCGCGCTTTTAATTGTAAATTAAATCATTAATTCGTAACGTTGCTTTAACGTAGAGTATGATATACCGATAGTTAATGTGTGGTATATTGTATTAATAATCAGTTCAATCAAAACCTTTGATTGCCGCGACACGGCCATGCTTCAACAATGGCCTTAGAGACTCTTCGATTATTTCTTTCATATTCATCATATTAAAAACAACAACAATGAAAACGACCGAAAAGAGGGCAGTTGGTATTTTAATATTGATATGCTTAACTGCTGTTTTAACTATTGTCATTCATTCTTGCAGGAAGAATGAAGAAAAAGCCCTCAAAACCATCAACCTGGCTGCACCCAAACCAAAGTATTGCGTTGGCACAGTGACAGGCACAGCCCCGGGTGACAACCAGATTTGTTGTACATTTTTAAAGAAGGGGGATATGGTTTGCATACCCTGTGACTCAACCGGAAATTGTAACGGTATTTACGAAGCCACCCGACGACGCAGGTTAACCTTAGGAGTTTGCCAGATAACTATAGAAATTACAAATGATAATGATTGTAAAAGTTGTCCGGACAGCGGCAAAGTGTTAAACACCAAACCCGATTCTATTACCGGTTTTTTCTGGCAAATTGTAAAGAAAGAATAGTTAGTCGCTCCGAACCCGTCCGGCAAAAGGCTTCTGTTCACGTGAGTCAGGATTAATAACCCATAATCCAGACCAAAAAATCTTTGTGTCCCGTTTTGCGCTCATGTTAAGATTTTGATTGACAAAACCACAGCCGCGTCCGATGTTAAAAACAAACAAATCAAAGCGAATATCACCATTTGTAAACCAAAATATGACAAGTTTTTCATAAATGTTTTGACAAACCCGGGGCATGCCAAAAGCGTAAAAAAACACATCTACAGAGGACAGAGACAGCAGAGTTTGGGAAGAGAATTAGATAACGCGGCGACGGATTTGTGAAGAGGATTAACGGTGTGGTGGACTAGTGAGGACAAAACCCTCCCGGCTTACGGGAGGGTTTTGTTGTTTATGAGATTTAATAACTTTCCAGGGTTGTCAAATCTCTGGGGGGCAGCTCTTCATTTGCCTTATCATCGATTTCAGTGACCGCTGAACATCTTCTTCAGTCGTGTTCCAGCCGCTAACGCTAATGCGCATTGCCGGTTTGCCTTGCCAAACTGTGCCGCCGCACCAGCAAATACCTTCTTCCTGTATTTTTTTAATCACTTGTTGTGTTCGTTCGGCATCACCAAAGTGTACCAACACCTGGTTAAGTACCACCTCGTTTAAAATGGTAAGTCCTGCATCGCTAAGACCTTTGGCGAATTGCTGCGCCTGTGCACAGTTGCGATCGATAAGCTCCTCCAACCCTTTTTTGCCCAGTGATTTTAGAGCTGCCCAAACAGGAATTCCCCGTGCCTGTCGCGACATTTCCGGAACAAACTGAAGCGGCTGCCGGGTTGTATCGGTGGGTATATAGGCCGCCGCTGAGGCCGACATTGCCGCAAATATTGCTTCTCTATGGCGAGCGAATGCGATGCCACAATCGTAAGGGACGTTGAGCCATTTGTGCGCGTCGGTTGCCCAGGAGTCAGCTTGTTCTATGCCTGTCACAAGGTGCTTTTTCGAGCTGGAAACCGCTGCCCAAAGACCGAAAGCAGCATCAACGTGCACCCAGGTATTCTTCCCTTTCTTTTGGCAGATAGCTGCAACATCATCGAACGCCCCGCTGTTTACGTTACCAGACTGAGCGCAAATAATGGTCGGCTCGTCGCTTACCCGGATCTCAGTTGCAATCATTCTGCCCTGGCTATCTACCGGTACGCAAATAATACGATTCCGGCCCAGGCCAAGCATGCTCAAAGTTTTAAGGACGCTAACGTGAACCTCGGCGCCAACAATCACCCTGATTTCAGGTGCGCCAAATAGGCCCTGCGCCTCAGCATCCCAACCGACATTTTTAAGCACCTGATGCCTTGCAGCTGCCAGGGCAGTAAAATTGGCCATCGTGTCACCCGTTACAAAGCCAAAACCACTATCTGGCGGCAGACCAAATAGATCCAGCAGCCAGCGACCGGCGATGTCTTCCAGTGCCGAAGAAACAGGTGACATGACCGTTAACGCCGAATTCTGGTCCCAAATAGATGACATCAATTTGGCACCCATGGCCGCGGGTAAACTACCACCTGTCACAAAACCATAGTAGCGTCCGCTCGTATTTCTGACGGTTGCGGGTGAGCCGATCTCGTCGAGTAAATCGAGTACTTCCGCCGGGTCAATAGAATCAGGTTGAAGAGAAGTGTCCAATTCTTTTAAACGGCTAATAGACTCTTCCAAGGGGAAAACTCTTTGGTCGTCATTCCCCGCTAAATAGTTTTTGGCTCTCTGGGCGAAATTGTCGAGTAGGTGCATGTTTGATATTGTTTCAGCTGCAATGCTTGGTCGGCTAAATTTACGTTTTTCGATTTGGCTGTAAAGGTGTCAACAGCTCGGCTGATTGTCATTTTTTCATGCTGATATCCATTGTTGAGCCAGGTTCGGCGTTCACTATCAGGTACGAGATGTTATTCCCTTGATTGTCTGTCTCCCTTTTGATTGCTTGCAATCTGTTGTTCACAAGCGCTTTAGCGTAATTGCCATAGAACATGGCTTTCCATTTGAAAGCTTTTTTGCCGCTGTTGGTCAATATTGACCGGCTATGGCTGAGGTGGTTTATATCGATTGAGGTTTGCATGATGGGCAGACTTTTGATTTCAGCAGTACCGGCCTCATTCGTCCGGAAGATCGTACTGATAGTTCTGACCCGTGCGTCCGGGGTAATGCCCATAAGTCCCAGAACGACGCCCTGAATTACGCCATAAGACACTTCTGGATATTCACGACGCGGCGTCGAAGGATCCGAAACAAAGAGTAAATACTTCTTTGCATCAGCCCATCTGCCATATTTATAAAGCAGAGAGGGGTAGTAGGAAGTGTTTTCGATGTTCACATTGATAGTTGCTACATGCGCGGCAGTTTTGTTAAGGCGAGTAGTATCTTTTAGAGCATCAAACCATAAAAGAAATGTTTCGGCTGGGTCTTTGGCAAATTTTCCATCATTGCCGTAAAGTGCGTTATATACGGAATTTTGCGGATCCCACCAGTCATTTTCCAGGTGTTGGCGATACGCTTCTGCCTTTTTTGTGTAGATGGCAGCTTGATCTTTTTGCCCCCGCAATTCAAGAATATCTGCGTAAGTGAGCATAGCTCGATATAACGCCGACACCAGATCGATGCCAACTTTAAGATTCGGTATTCCCTCCGAATACGATGGAAGCCCCCTGCAGGTGCTGAACGCGTCTTTGGGATTAAAGGACTTGGTTTTATTGGGAAGCAAAGGTCGATTCAACAATGAATCAGGGGCGAGTACCCATTTGTCGACGTATTCGTTGACAGTTTTCTGCTGGAATTTATCAAAAGTTGCATCATTGATATAACGTCTATCACCTGTCCACAAATACAATCTCCACGATGCATATAAAACGTCGAAATTAGCAGGCAGGTTATACCAAAACTCATTATCATTTCTGTAATCCTCGGGTGCGGGTTTGCCCCATTTGTTGATCTCCCAATAAGAACACCAATCTTTTGAAGCCGAGATATTACTGACGAATAAATTGAACATATTGAAGTTTTCCCTGCTCATACCGAGTATTTCGCCGCCTATACATTGATGGGATATGTCGCGCATACAAAATGCATTCCGGGTAGGTAATGCGCCTTCATACCATGGCCCGGATGGGTCAGCAGGGTAGCCCCGATATTGCAGCGCCATGTCTTTGGCCCATTTAAAAGCTTGTTCAACTTTTTTGTCGGACGAAGTGAAGGTGACGTCCTTTTGCTGAGCTGAAACGGTAGAAGAGGCGGCTATGAATAACAATATAAAACAAGCGGGTTTGTGGATATAGGTTGAATGTTTTTTTATTCTTTCGGCAAGGTTGTGGAGATGGTTCATGTGTAATTAGGATGAATAGGTATCGGGATAAATGTAGGATTTTAAAGATTCATGTTAAATAAAGAAAAGGATTGTTTGAGATTGACCACTAATGAAAAGAGTGATTTTTTGAGTTAACTTTGGTATTACCCATGATAAACGAATTTAAAAACTACCTGCGTTCGCAAACCGACCTTGATGAGGAGGGCCTCCAGCTGGTATGCCGCCTGGCCGTACCGCACAAACTTCGCCGGAACGAGTTTCTGCTGAGGGAAGGGGAGA
>JAICXZ010000746.1 GCA_025934475.1 Mucilaginibacter sp.
ACAATTTTTGGTTTCTGCTCAAATATAACATCAGCTCAAAAATCTACTCAAGTTATCAATTTAACAAAGGTCGAGATATCGCCTGATCAAGTGGCTTTGTCGTTCTACAAATGGTATTTGGGGGAAATTTATCTTAAATCTCCATTATCGCATCCGAGCGCAGTAGATAATCCTGATGTATGGTTGACGAAAGACTCGGTATATCAAATTATGCCGAAAAGTCAATTTGATAAATTAAAACAAACAGGTTTTTTTTCAAATGATTTCTACAGAAATCAACTCGTCATTTACAATGCTTGCAATGTTCAATTAAGGAAAGTCAAACCTGCTGACGTCGAAAAATGCGGGTGTTTTCCGGTGGACTTTGTTAAAAATAATGATTGTGACTTTCTAAGTTATTACGATTGGATTGGGGGGCAAGGTGAAAATATAAACAAAGTAAGAGTTTTTAGAAAAGAAACCATAGGCAACTTATCGAAAATTACTGTTGAGCTAAGTGCAGATAAAACTATCTACAGCCATCCGCAAGTTATATTGATAAAAGAAAATGGGAGATGGAAAATCTTCCGAATAAACCTTCGATATTAGTCTGCAAGGTTGCTATGCAACTGCCCACTCGCCACTGCCTACTTCCTTACACCAGCGCCTGCTTCGCATACTCACGGCATTTGATCACTTCTTTAACCGCGTCCGACCCGGCAGGTATGTTGTATTCCAGCTCGATGGTGGCCGGGAACTTGTAATGGTTTTTTTTCAGCATACCCAGCACTTCTTTTATCGGCGTATCGCCCTCACCCCATGGCATATTCGGTCCGTCGTGAAATTTCCGGTCCTTGATGTGCAGGCTCATTATCCGGTCGTGATTTTTCAAAATAAAATCAACCGGGCTGCTGCTGGTGCCGGCCACATAATGGCCGATGTCCAGGTTTATCGCGTTGTATTTCGACTGGCTAAGCGCTTTATCCCAAAGCGTGGCCGTAGCCTGCGTATGGGCATGATAGCCAACAAATATCTTATGTTTTGCGGCCAGGTCTCCCAGGCGCTGGGTTTGCGCATCGTCGGTAGGGAGCTCAACGGTTACATGGGTACACCCAAGCACCTTGCCCGCTTTAAAGGCATACTCAATTTCGGCATCGGTGTTTCTTTTATTTAAGGCGTTCGGTTTCCATGCATATATTTTAACGCCCGCATCGTTGTACATTTTTCGCAATTCAACAAATTTATCCATGGGGCAATTCGCGCGCCAATCGGCCAGCCTGGTCCTAAAATCCGCGCTGCCATCCCGCTTCGGCGCGCCGGCGTACGCTTCGGCCGCGTCGCCCATCAGCTCTATGGCGTTAATGTCGCAATCCTTGCAATACTGAAGCAATTGCCCGGCGCTACTGGGCATGCTCCGGAACGAATACGTGATCACGCCAACCTGCACCCCGCCAAATACGGAGTTGGGCTTAGCCGCCGCGAATAATGAATGTGCAAAACCTGTTTTTGATGCTAACGCCATACCGGTCGCGGCAAGCATACTTGCGCCAATAAACTGCCGCCTGGAAACCTGTTGTTTTTTCATGATTAAATAAGTGTTTCGGATGATTTAGAATATGGTCAAATATAATCATTCTGCTTCATCCGGCCCGTCTTCGTCAATATCGTCTTCGTCAAAGTCTTCAAAAAAATGCTCGTCCAGCTTGTCGTCAAACTTATCATCGTCAAACATCAGCTCTTCCAGTTTTTCCTGTTCGGGCGTGCTGGAATCATAGCGTATCCCCCAATTGTCCGGTATGTCGTAAGTTTTATCAAACCCTCTTATCCATTCTACAAATTCAAGGCGGAATTCGTCAACTTTTTCGCGCATCAGATCCACATAATCCTCTTCGTTAATCTCAACCATCGATGCAAAGGATACCGCGTTGAACATATCCTGGACCGCCAGCTTTATCAGAACGGCATTTTGCATCCTGAGGGAGTATAAGCCTCCACCCTCCGCGCCGGCTATTTTTACCTGGATGAGCATCGCGTTGCCAATTATTTCGCCGGCCAAATGTTCCTTTTTATCATCTTCCTTTAAGGCTTCGGCAATTACATTAGCCAATTCGTATAATTCGTCGGCCTTTTTGAATATCGGCAGCTTCCTGTACCTATCTAATTTTTTCGACATGATGTAAAGATAGTCAGCCCCCTCTATATCTCGCCCGGCAGGGGAGACTTTTTTTAAGTATTTTTTTAGGATGAACATATTTGTTAAGACTATATTTACCGCATGAACATCCTGCTCCTCGGTTCGGGCGGAAGGGAAAGCGCCTTCGCCTGGAAAATATCACAAAGCCCAAAATGCCGCAATCTTTTTGTCGCACCCGGCAACGCAGGTACCGGCCAGTACGGAACCAACATTAACATTAAGGTCACTGATTTTGAAGCGATCAAAAAGCTGGTACTGAACAACGATATCGATCTGGTGCTGGTTGGGCCGGAAGAACCGCTGGTAAAAGGGATACATGATTTTTTTTTGGCGGATGATCAATTGAAAAATATCCCCGTCATTGGCCCA
>JAICXZ010000430.1 GCA_025934475.1 Mucilaginibacter sp.
CAACCCTCTTGTCAATACATATCTTACCGCCTCCAGCCCAATGCCGGTCATTTCCATTCTTTTTGATTCCTGAAATCCAATACGAATCGCCACTGGCACGTTCTAAATAATTACCACCACCATGCTTTTCGCCTTTTAGAAATGATAATCCATTAAAATAAATTGTTCTGCCTGTTTTTGAAAAAAATGCTCTCCCAATCCATGCCGGTCCTCTGTCACATTGGTCAGTTTTTAATTCAACATACATCAATCTTGATTTCATAGTATAGAAACTATAGCTCCTTTCGCATTACGTAATCATTCATCCAATACTCACCTATCGGGATATCTTCCTCATAAGCCACAATAAAACCCATCTTCTCATAAAAATTTTTGGCCTTGTTGTGGCGATTGACATTGAGGTCGAGGGTGCGTTTACCGGCATCAAGTGTGCGCTGAGACACCTCGTTAATCAGGATCTTGCCGTATCCCTTACCTTGTGTTTCGGGCAGGCAGTATAGTTTGTGCAGCTTGTATATTTCGGGATTCTCTTCGCGTGGCGAATAACCTGCAAAAGCAACCGGCTTGCCCTGTTCTTCGAGCAATATATATATTTGCGTATCGTTTTTTATTTGGGAATGAATCTTATCGAAAGAATATAACTCACCCAGCATAAAGCTGATTTGTTCTTTTTCCAGGATTGATGAGTAAGTTGCCCACCAGGTATTTTCTGCTAATTGGCGGATGGTTTCAACGTCGTCGATGGTAGCTTGTCGAATAGAATACATGTTTCAAATATAAAGTAGAGATATAAGATTCTGCGTCTCTACCCGGTGTTTTTTGGGGTGATTTGATGTGCAGGTCTGGTAGAGACGCGATGCATCGCGCCTACGGTAGGGATTAATATTTATACCGGTCCCCCCAAAGTTTCTTTAGCTTTTCTTTGGTCTCGTGCTCTTTGGCATTGTTCCCTGGATCGTAGATTTTGGTACCGCGAATTGCATCCGGCAGAAAATCCTGGTCGATGAAATTGCCCTCGACACTATGGGCGTATTTATAGTCTTTCCCGTAGCCGATGTTTTTCATCAATCGGGTAGGTGCGTTTCTTAAATGTAAGGGCACCGGCAAATCGCCGGTTTGACGGATCAACTCCATCGCCGCGCCGATCGCAGTTGTTGCAGAATTACTTTTGGCTGAAGTGGCCAGATAGATCGCGGTTTGCGACAAGATTAGTTGCGATTCAGGCATGCCTATCACATTCACCGCTTCAAAACAGGATTGCGCCAGCAGTAGTGCGTTGGGATTGGCATTACCTATGTCTTCTGAAGCGAGTATCAGCATACGCCGGGCAATAAACAGCGGGTCCTCGCCGCCAACGATCATGCGGGCCAGCCAGTAAACCGCACCATTTGGGTCGCTGCCTCGCATGGATTTGATGAAGGCCGAAATAATATCATAGTGTTGCTCACCGGCTTTATCGTACAGCGCCATGTTTTGCTGTACGTGTTCCAGAACCATTTCGTTGGTTATAGTTATTTTCTTGCTGTCGAATGCATTGATTAGCAGCTCGAAAATATTGAGTAGCTTTCTAGCATCGCCACCTGAGAGCCGCAGCAAAGCTTCCGATTCCTTAATGTCGATCTTTTTTGTCTTCAGGATCTCGTCTTCCTTCATCGCCTTATCGAGTAGATTCAGAAGATCAGTTTCATCCAGGGATTGCAGTATATAAACCTGGCATCGCGACAGCAAAGCGGAGATAACCTCAAAGGACGGATTTTCGGTTGTAGCGCCAATCAAAGTGACGATGCCTCTTTCTACCGCCCCCAGCAGCGAATCCTGCTGAGATTTGGAGAAACGGTGTATCTCATCGATAAACAAAATCGGAAGCGTTTGCCCCTGATCTTTCAGCAGCGAGGCTTTTTCGATCACTTCCCGAACATCTTTAACACCCGAGTTAATAGCGCTCAATGCAAAGAACGGCCGGAACAACGTTTGAGAAATAATATAAGCCAGCGTCGTTTTGCCAACACCCGGTGGTCCCCAAAATATCATGGACGGCAGCGAGCCCGATTCGATGGCTTTGCGCAAAACGGCGCCATTACCCACCAAATGCTTTTGCCCGGCGTAATCGTCGAGATTCCTGGGGCGCATGCGCTCGGCTAATGGCGGCAGGTTATTCATCAAAGTTATCTCTGGGCTCGTTAGGGATAGTGGGTAAGCTCTTCAAATTCTTATCAAACTGTGAAACATGAGGAATGTTTACCCGTTTTTTTTCGGGCAAATATGGGCTTTTTATCTTCTCCTCAGTGTAAATAGAGGTTCGAAGCGCTGCCAACTGTTGTTCTGCGGCTTTTTTTAAAAGTAAAAGCTTTTGGGATTTATCAGTCCCTTGCTGATTTAATATAGCATTATAGCCTTCCAGATTTGATAGCACAAGTAGTTGATGAGCATCTGCAATGTCCCTCACATTATACCCTTTTAGAAATAAATCGGGATTGGCATCACGCCATTGTTTCGCTGTAAAACCGAACAAAGCGACATTTAACAAATCACCTTCTTCTGCATAAATCCATTTCTTCTTATCCTCGTCGGTTATATTAGGTACAATATACTTTTGAATGGCGTCAGTGTGAACTGTGTAATTGGCTTTACTTAAAAACCGCCTAAAATCCCATTCGGAGTTGAGCCTTTTGGTTTCTTCTTCTTTTAAACGCTGAAACTCCTTGATAAGGATCAATTGAAATTCGGCACTTAGCCACATTCCAAAATGAAACGCGATATCCCTGTGTCCGTAAGTGCCGCCATATCTCCCGGTTTTAGAGGAAATACACTTCACGTTGCATTTCTCTGTTAAATCTTTGACACTTATCTTAAAGGTATTACGGCCGGCCCCCGCTGTAATTATGGCGAATTCGCCATAATTAAAATCTGGGTTATTTAATCGTTCCCAAACCGCGATATAATCGAGGGTATTTCTATTTCTTAACCAGTCTGTCAAAAAGAAATCCCCATCCTGCGCCTTCAACATATCGGTAAGACTAATAAAATCGTTGCCAGTATTTACATCAAGAATTACTGATATTTCAGTGTTGTCAATTTTTATTTTACTCATTTGCTACCGATGGATTTATTTTTTTCATGCACTAAATTCGGAAGAATAAATGCCAAATCCTAAAAAAATTAGTATTTTCGGTCGTCTATGATCAGCCAATTTAATTCAGCCAATTTTCATTCGCTTTGCGACCAGCTTGCCACCACTGATGCCGATCTGAAAAAGATCATCGATACCTATGGCTATCCGCCGTTTTGGTCGAGGGCCAATAGTTTTGAATCACTGGTGCATATTATTCTCGAGCAGCAGGTTTCGCTGGCCTCAGCAAATTCGGCTTTGAATAAGCTCAAAGAGCAGGTGCAAGAGTTAACTCCCGGGCGTGTGCTGTTATTGACCGATGAAGAAATGCGTGCATGTTATGTAAGCCGACAAAAAACTGCTTACA
This sequence comes from Mucilaginibacter sp., assembly GCA_025934475.1. Lineage (GTDB taxonomy): Bacteria > Bacteroidota > Bacteroidia > Sphingobacteriales > Sphingobacteriaceae > Mucilaginibacter. Next base: position 3,477 of record JAICXZ010000430.1, read on the forward strand.
TCAGATATTTGGCAGAAGCTCTTTTAAGCGGACAAATAAAACTGGAAGCATTTAGCGACTTGCCAGATGATGAGATTCGGTCCCAGCTCACTTCACTAAAAGGCATCGGCAATTGGACCGCTGAGGTTTACATGATCTCGGCACTTCATCGCGCAGATATATTTCCTATCGGCGACCTCGCAGCCGTGAACGCGTTGAAACGGGTTAAGGGTCTGCCAATTGATACCACGAACGGGCAACTGCTCGATATAATTGATCAATGGCAGCCCAACCGCACTATTGCGGCCAAAATCTTATGGCATTATTATTTGAGCACACCAAGACCGTCGCTTATCAAACCTCCTGCTTAACGGGAGCTTCCTCACTAACGGGCTGCGACTTGGAAACGGCCTTTTTGTACGCAACCCAAACATAAAACGGCACCCCGGCCATCAGGTATAGAAAACCGTAAAAAACTGATAGCTGACCTGTACCCATAATCTCCCATAAAGCATAAAAAACGCCACCCATCCCTAATAAGATCACAGCAGGCATGCCGCCTTTGGGAGTATAACCCTTTTTTGCAGTCATAACGATATACGAAGCGGATGAGAGCAGATAAGGAACCAGCATACCCAACGTAGCCAGCAGCAACAAAAATCTGAATTGGTCTACCAGCCCTTTAGTAAAATTCATTGCGATTAATGCCGATATCACCGTGCAGCTAA
>JAICXZ010000468.1 GCA_025934475.1 Mucilaginibacter sp.
AGTGATAGTGCCCTTTGCCTCTATGCTATACCCGTTAGGCTTTACAGATTTAAATGCAACACGAGAACGAACCCCATTAATCAGGTATCCACCCTCGGGAAAAAATTGAAAGTCGATGCCGGGCGGGTTGGTTTCTATCGCGAAAGCCTTGGTTACTGTCCTTTTATCTTCTATTTCAATTTCTGTGCTAATGTTTGCCGAAGTAAGCTCTGACGACTTTTCGGTGCTGAAGCTGACAATTAACTTTCCGTTGGCATCAGTTTCGCCCTTGCCTTTGGCCAAAACATCGTCATCGCTACCAGCTTTCCAGCTTACTTTTTTATTGGCATAGGGTACGCCGTCCTGGTCCTTATATAAAATCGTGGCGCTAACTTTTGAGGTTTTTTCGGTTATGGCGTTTTGAAAAGATATTTGCGGTTTCACTTGTCCTCTTTGCGAGCCAGCCACACTTATAGTTTTATTGAAGAAATAGGCCTCATCAGAATTTCGCATCCAGCGCGTATAAGCCCTGATACGGTAATTGCCCTCTTTAAAGTCTTTCGCGTTCAGCGGAAGATAACTGTTGGCCATACCGTTAACAAGTTGAAGTTTTAGTTCAGCCATCAACATACGCTCGTCATTGATGAAGTCAATGTAAACTATTTTGCTCAAAGGCGTAGGGGTATGCAGATCGATAGTAACATAAGCCTTTACCCAAATAGTATCGCCAACCGCGTAATAAGGCTTGTCAAAATGCAGGAAAACTTTTTCCATGGGGTGGCCGCTCATGTATCTTTGCGTCTTATCGATGACCGAAGTAAGCGCAATACTATCACGCTGGGCACGGGCCGACAGATGAGCAACTAATAAGAATAATGGTAGAATGTATAAAAATTTTCTAAAGTTCATTTCTGTAAAAGGAATCAAATAGGGGCGGGCTAAAGATAGTTATTTCACGCAACAGCAGTTGGGAAACACAAATTGTTTAACATTTTTTACAATTAATATTATAGTTTTGTGATATGGAACAAGTATTGATCCTTTCCATTAATGTACAAACCTAAACGCTTTGCAATGAAAAAAATTTTACTCGCCCTGGCCATTGTTACCGCTGCAATGGTGGCTTCTTGTGTTAAACCTTACGTAGCACCCGACAACAAGATAAAGCTGAAATCGGCAAAATTTGCTAGTGATTCATTAATACTAACGGCTGGAACTGTCTACCAGGTTGACATCAAATGCGATCCGGATAACTTTGATATCAATACGTTAAAATGGCAATCATCCGATACAACTGTTGTTGCTGTGTCGTCTTCAGGCTCGGTAGACGCAAAAAAAGAGGGGCAGGCTACCATTACTGTAATCAGTCCGGATAATTTAATTTCAGTAAGTTGTAAGGTATTTGTCGTTCCGCCAGCACCAGCCTGCAATCCAACGCAATTAACAGGTGCAGCGACTGATATAGGCATCGGTGCTGATGGTTCCGTTTTTATTACCGGCACCGACAGTGTATCGGCAACCGGAGGATTCAGTATTCGTAAATGGAACGGAAGCAGTTTTGTTGTATTGCCTGCATGTGCCGCCGTAAGAGTTGCCGCAGGCCCCGATGGAACGCCGTGGGTTGTGAACAAATCGCATTTGATATTTAACAACCCGGGCCTTAACCTGATATGGAATCAATTGCCCGGTACGGCAACCGACATTGCAGTGGGTGCGGACGGTTCGGCCTATATTATTGGTACCGACAGCGTTTCAGCTACCGGCGGTTATAGTATACAAAAATGGAATGGTAACGGCTGGACCGTAATGCCTCAATGTGCTGGCGTCAGGATCGCTGTCGATCCACACGGAACGCCGTGGGTAGTGAACAAATCGCATCTGATTTTCAGATATCCGGGTAATGGCGTTCTTTGGGAACAAATGCCAGGCGCTGCAACAGATATAGGCATTGGTGCTGATGGTTCAGTTTACATTACTGGTACCGATGTCGCGTCAAACACAGGGGGATACAGTATAAGCAAGTGGAACGGCTATGGTTGGACAAAGTTAAGTGGAGTATCCGGTGTAAACATTTCAGTGTCGCCACAAGGCAATCCCTGGTGGGTTGATCAGTCGCATTTGATCTTCAAGAACTAATCAGTCCGAAGTCAAAAAACGGGGGTAGTTTGTAACTGTCCCCGTTTTTTTGTTTATCTTGGGTACTTATGAAGCGAAAGACAGGCAAAGCATATTTCAACGATTTGTGGGAGCACATGAGCGCAAACCTTGACGCCTTTGTTAAAGAGGGCGACCAGGAGAAACTGCATCAGTTTAGGGTGCATGTGAAAAAGATCAGGGCATTTTTGCTGTTGGTTGATGAAGCGCTGTCACAAAATGCGCTTTCGAAGCAATTTAAGCCGGTTAAAAAGATATTTAAACAAGGCGGAAAGATTCGAGAGGCCTTTATCAATTTGCAAATGGGCGCTCATTACGAGCTGAATAACGAGGACTTTAATTTGAAACAGGTTAACGAAATGGATAGTGAGATACTTTTATTTAAGAAAAGCGCCAAGAAAAACTTTAAAACAATTAGACAGGTACATGATGATTTGGAAGGTAACCTGCTGGATATAGAAAATAACCGGATCAACGAGTTTTATCAAAACCAGTTAGGGCAAATAGCGGTAACGCTGGATAAACACGAGTTTAATGAAGAATTGCACGAATGCCGGAAACGCATCAAGACATTGGTGTATAACCGCAAAATAGCAGGGAAGGCCCTCAATGGCAATCTTAACCTGAACAATGATTACCTGGATAAATTGCAGGACAGCATTGGCAACTGGCACGATAACATCGTTGCGATCGAACTCTTTTCGGCGCCTGAGCTGAATGTTAAGCCGGTTATAACCCGCATCAGGAGACAAAATACAAGACTGCGTAAATCTATCAACGAATTGTCTAAAGACTTCTTTGTGCGGGCGACTTTTAAAAACGACACAGAGCAGCACTAAAGTTTATGGGTGTCGAAATAGAACGCAAATTTCTTGTTGATCACGATAAGTGGGGCAAGGTGGTTAAACCCACAGGTACTCATTACAGACAGGGGTATCTGCTTGCTGATAGTGGAAGAACTGTTCGAGTGAGGATATCGGATAATGACGCGTTTATCAATCTCAAAAGTAAATCGACCAACGTATCGCGCAGCGAATTTGAATATGAAATTCCGCTGGAAGACGGGAGGGCCATTTTAGATTCGTTCACCACAATTGGCACTGAAAAGACCCGGTATGAAATACCCCATGCGGGCAAAACCTGGGAGGTCGACGTTTTCAAGGGCAATAATGAAGGGTTGATCGTTGCTGAAATTGAACTCGAAAGTGAAGACCAAGAATTTGAAAAGCCTGATTGGGTGACAACCGAAGTTACTGAAGATGGCCGCTATACCAACGCTGCGCTTGCCAAACATCCTTTCAAGAACTGGTAAGTAACACAAAACTTACGAAGTTTGAAATCCTTGATAACGGAGAATTGCTAATTTCATGTCTTCGTTAACCCATCATCCCTCATCATGAAAGCTTTGTTGTTTATTCTATCTTTTTTTGTGTGCAGTTATACATTCGCCCAAGACATTCCTGCCCGCTGGGATGAGCTTACCGCTACCGACTGGCAGGCAGCCTTAAACAAATCACAAGGAGTTTGTATACTTCCAATCGGTATCCTCGAAAAGCATGGCCCGCATTCACCAATCGGTACCGACCTGATCCATGTGCGCGAGTGGGCTGCACGCGCCACCAAGCAGGAGTATGCTGTGGTATTCCCCGACTACTTTTATGGGCAAATCAATGAAGCCCGTCATCAACCGGGTACCTTTGCTTTGCCCAGCCACGTCATTTATGATCTGCTGGAGTCGACCTGCGATGAAATTGCGCGGAATGGGTTCAAAAAGATCATCATCCTGAACGGGCATGGAGGCAACCCCGAATTTTTGCACTTCTTTATGCAATCTTTTCTCAACAAGCGGCATAA
>JAICXZ010000571.1 GCA_025934475.1 Mucilaginibacter sp.
GGATCGCTGCTGTTTGTGGCGGTTCGCTATGTTTTGCAGCGCAACCTCCGCGAAAAAATATTGAAGCTCGAAAAAGAACAAGCGGTAGAAAAGGAGCGCAATCGCATAGCTCGTGACATGCACGATGACCTGGGCAGCGGGCTTACTAAGATTGCTATTCTGAGCGAAGTGGCCAAAACTCAAATCGCCAGCCCGGTTAATGCATCGGCCAACCTGGATGTGATCTCGACAGCGTCGCGCGAATTGGTGGACAGTTTGCAGGATATCATATGGGTGCTTAATCCGAATTATGACTCGCTCAGTAGCCTGATATTGTACATCAGAGAGTATACCGAAGGTTTTTTTGAGCCAACCGGACTGGACTATGAGTTTACTTGTGATGATATTGGCCGCCGCATCACCCTTTCCGAAGAACAGCGGCGAAATATTTTCCTTGCGGTAAAGGAGAGCTGCAATAATATCCTGAAACATGCTGCCTGCAATAAAGTCTGTATCGACTTGAGGTTTAAACAAAGTTCCATCATCATCAGGATAAAGGACAATGGTAATGGTTTTGAGCAGAAAGAGATTCGAAACTTCTCAAACGGACTGCAAAATATTCGTAACCGTATGGACCAGATCAATGCTGTTTGCATGATTGAATCTGTAAAAAATGAAGGTACCACAGTGGAACTGAGTATCCCGGTGTAACACTTTTTTGTGAGTGTGAAAAATCTGTAAATCAATAGCTTTGTTAGATTATTCATGATAGCCGTAGCCATAGTTGAAGATATAAAGGAAATCCGCGAGGGGTTGAGGATACTGATTAACCTGAGCGATGGTTTTAATTGCGAACATGTTTACTCTACGGCCGAGGAAGCGCTGGAACTGTTGCCTCAAAACAAACCGGATGTAGTGCTGATGGATATCAATTTGCCCGGTGTAAGCGGTATTGAATGTGTGAAACAGCTTAAACCCGTATGTCCGGATACGCAATTTATTATGAGTACTGTGTATGAGGATGACGAAAATATCTACGAATCGTTGAAGGCAGGCGCTACGGGCTACCTGCTCAAAAAAACGGTCCCCGCGCGCATCCTTGAGGCGATTGCCGAAGTTTATGACGGTGGTTCACCCATGAGTGCGCAGATCGCCCGCAGGGTGATCACGTCATTTCAAAAGGGAGACGGCATTGAGGAATCGGAGGTGTTAACTTCGCGCGAAAAAGAGATCCTTAAAAACCTTTCCGAAGGTTTGCGCTACAAAGAGATAGCAGCCAAACTCAAAATAAGCATCGAAACCGTGCGAACCCATGCGCGGCGCATCTACGAAAAACTGCATGTGCAAAGCCGTACTGAAGCACTAAATAAAGTGTACGGCAAAAACCGATGATAACACTTTTTTGCGATTGATAACCCGACAGGGTCAGAGTAGCTTTAAGTAAACAAAAAAGCTATGAAACGACTATTTGTTATCCTGATCTGCCTGGCTGCAACTGCTCCGCTTTATGCCCAGGTAGAAAACCCTGGCGACGCGGCTAAGAACAGCGCCACCAATGCAACCAACAATAATATTGATAATACTGTCAATTCCGGGGTCAATAAGACCGAGGGCGCAATAAAAGGGTTATTCAAGAAGAAAAAGAATAACAACAATAATCAACAACCTGCGCCTGCCACAAATACGAACGGGCAAACCGCGCAGGCTCCTTCCACTGACGGCGGCGGTTCTACCGGGACCATCAGGGATTATAAAAATTATGATTTCATACCAGGCAGCAAGATAATTTTTGAGTCGCAGCTTGCTGATGAAAGCGTTGGTGAAATACCTTCCCAATTAGTCCTCGATCACGGTCAAATGGACATTCAACAGGAGGATGGCGAAAATGTTATCCATGTGCTCAAGGGCGCCGGTGCTACCATGATGCCGCGTATGAAGAACACTTCGTACATGCCCGATCAATTTACCATTGAACTGGATTTTAAGAACGAAAGGTTTGGCATTGAGCACCTGATGGTGGATTTTGGGCACAGGGTTTATTATGCTTCCCATGAGGGGGAAACACCGGGAATTACCTTCGGTGGTGGCAGTGTTAGCTGGACCCTCGGCGATTCGGAATATCCCGATGCATTAAAGGCAACGCTCGAACAACCTATGAAATGGCATCACGTAGCGATCGCCATTAATAAAAATGTCGGCAAAATTTACATCGATCAATACCGGGTTGTTAGCGTAAACAATCTAACCGGCAAAGCAAGCAATGTTACCATTGATGTGAATGGCTATGAGAATTCCTACATCAAAAATGTAAGAATAGCGTCCGGCGGCATTGATATATACAAAGAAGTAACGGCCGATAGCAAAATTGTTACCCATGGCATTTTGTTCGACGTGAATAAATCGACCATCAAGCCGGAATCGATGGGAACGATCAATAGTATCTATTCCTTGTTAACCAAGACACCTGCGTTGAAATTTGAGATTGACGGTCATACCGATAATAGCGGCGATGCCGCGCATAATCTAACGCTGTCTCAGCAGCGGGCAGATGCCGTAAAAACACAACTGGTTTCGATGGGTATCGACGCGTCGCGTTTGACTACCAAAGGTTATGGTGATACCAAACCACTTGGATCGAACGATACGCCCGAAGGCAAAGCGAACAACAGGCGGGTTGAACTGATCAAAATAAATTGAGCTAAAAATTCACAAGTTCTCAAACGCATTCAAAGGTTGGAAACCAGGACATGAAAACTATCCGGCTGTTTTGGGTAAACGCGCTGATCATATTGTCACCATTAATGGCGGCTGCACAGGTAGTTGATTGCTCGTGGTTTCCTGCCCCCTGCCCACACAGCGAGGAAATTAACCAGGCGATGAATGCTACCGACCGCATGGCAGAGAATAAGGTGACCGCGCAGGAAATGAATATGGAAAACAACCTGCGGAACATATTTACCGATGTTTTACAAAAACTTACCCGCTCCAGGCATTGGCAACTGTACGAGGTCATGGAGTCTGACTACGACAGACCAACTTCGTTTATAAGTTATTATACATGGGAACATACTCCTTACGAAAAAAGGCCGCCACATTTTTACTCCATTTCCTTTATAATCGTCGTTAATAAAGATTCACTTCAGGCCTGGAAAGACTGGCTTCAAAACGATTTTACCCAGCACTCTAACCAGGTAGTTGCCGATATGCAGGCTGGTGCCAGAAACTATCAAAGCTCAGGCCCATCGCAAGCTCTGCAGGATTCGATCCAGTATTATGCTGAGTTAAACGGGAAATACATACAGGATCATTTCACGCAATATTCCCAGGACTTGCAATCGAAAAATGAGAAGGGAATAAAGCAATATGAAAGCCAGGTAGCGAGATACCAGAAAAAATCGGACTACTTTATGAAGCAGCTGCAAAATCCAGCCGGACC
>JAICXZ010000464.1 GCA_025934475.1 Mucilaginibacter sp.
GCTGGTGATGGATAACGGGGTATGGGTAGGCGGCATAAGTGGCGGATGCCTTGAGGGTGATGCTTTGAAGCGTTCGCGGGCCGCAATACAAAACGCCAAACCTACACTGATCACTTATGACACTACAGATGATGATCCCTACCAGATAGGTGTTGGCTTGGGTTGCAACGGTGTGATCGACGTGTTATTTACGCCGCTGGATCTCAATGACCCGGATAATCCGGTCGAAATACTGAAAAGATGTGTTTCTTCCAGCAGGGAAACCCATGTGTTATTGACCGTAACCGGAATAACCGGGGCATGGGCCAATATCAAACCCGGACAAGTAATAAAGTATACGGGAAATAAGAGTCTGGATATTTTGGACGACGTATCGCTGCGCGACCACTTGTCGCAAGCAATAGTGGATCAGGTAGCTACCGGTCATTCGGCACCGCATCATTTTGAATTGAACGATGGGCGGAAGGTCGAAATATTTGTAGAAATACTACCACCCGAGATTAGTGTGATACTGATTGGGCACCAATACGATGTATACCCGTTGAGCAGGCTGATCAAAGAAATGGGTTGGCATTTAACCATCGTGGCGGAGCTGCCGAAGGTAAATCAGCAAATAGTCGCTATCGGTGATGAAGTTGTTGCACCGGCTGATTTCGCCTCCATTTTTACCGACAACTATACCGCGATAGTTTTGATGGCGCATGATTATAAGACCGATAAGCGTAATCTCACTAAAGCATTGGCAACCAATGCACCCTATATTGGCATGCTGGGACCGAGGTCGCGGTCTGAAAGAATTTGGAGCGAACTGGAGACAGAAGGCATCGTTATCACACCTGCTTATATGGACCGCATTCACGCACCTGTCGGACTGGACATTGGAGCCGTTACCCCCGAGGAGATTGCTCTATCGCTCATGGCCGAAGTAAAGGCTTCACTGGCAGGCCGGGACGGCACATATTTGCGTCTGCGACAGGAGGCTATCCACCAAAGGCATTGACGATGAACTACCCGGTAAAACATTGTGCCGTTATCATACTTGCGGCCGGCAAGTCTGGGCGGATGGGTAGTACCAAACAATTGCTGCCCTATAATGGCAAAACGCTTTTGGAACATGCGGCTGATGAAGCAAAGTCGTCGGAGGCCGGTTCTGTGATAGTCGTCCTGGGTCATGCGGCCGACGAAATAATTGCAGGGACACATCTTTCAGAAGTTCACCTGGTGAAGAATGGGGACTGGGAAAGCGGAGTTGCATCCTCCATTATTACGGGAATTAAGGTGCTGATACGGGAGCATCCGGATACCGACGCCGTTCTTCTGTTGGTGAGTGATCAACCATATATAGATTCAGCATTACTTAACCAAATTATAGCCAGGCAACAGGAAAGCGATAAGCCAATAGTCGCTTGCGAGTACGACGGCGGATTGGGCGTGCCCGCGTTGTTCCACAAGTTCTTGTTCAGCCAGTTGCTGGCGCTTGAGGGCGATGCCGGCGCAAAAAAACTTATCCATCAAAATCCGGATCTGGTTGCGAGTGTCGAGTTCCCGTTGGGACATATTGATGTGGATACGCCCGACGCTTACCGAAACCTTTTTTAGAAATGTTATTTATCAAACCCCATTATATGAAAACCGTACTAATCCTTCTTCTTCTCACTTTGATAATCGCATCGTGTAGTCAACAGGGCGATAATACAAAGCAACTGCAAGCCCGGATAGACAGCCTTCAGCAGAAGCTAAACAATACGTACAGACCCGGTCTGGGCGAGTTTATGCTAGGTATCCAGGAGCATCATGCCAAGCTTTGGTTTGCGGGCATCAATAAAAATTGGGCCTTAGCCGATTTTGAGGTGCACGAAATAGGAGAGACTGTGGACGATATCAAGCAGTATTGTATGGATCGCCCGGAAGTAAAAAGCATAGGAACGATAGACCCCGGCATAGCTGCAATCAATAACGCTATCAAGCAAAAGGATGTCGATCAGTTTAAAAAAGGTTTTGTGGAGTTAACCAGCAACTGTAATACCTGCCACAAGAATAATCAGCACGGCTTCAATGTTATAATAATTCCTAATGGCTTGCCGGTTGAAAATCAAAATTTTAAACCGGGCAATTAAAGTAACATATTGCCCCAAAAATTGGACACTATGGATACAAAAAAAAGACCCTGCTTTTCAGTAAGGTCCTTTGTTATCATGGCTAAGAATTTATTTTAGTGTCTAAGCTTAATAGGATGACTTCCCGGTTCTTGCTCCGTAAGATCTACCAGCAGGCCTTTTTCATTTACTGCCCAGTTGCTCAAGGGTATATATGGCCTTTTGGGCTTTTTAGACGGTCCTGCTATGGGCAACAACAACGTTAACAGAACAGCGCCAATTCTAAGAGTTAAATATGTTGTAATCATTGGTTGCAAGTTTGGTACTTGATATAAAGCAATTTTGCTGCCAAGATTTACAAACCGGGATGCCGGGAGTTCTGCCTACCGTATGAAAGTTTATGTCATCAGTAAAAGGCGTTGTTGACGTAATACACGGCCAACTGGTTATTGCTGGCCGCTGTGCCCGACGCGAGACCTGTTAACATTATCGTGTAAACGTAGTTTTTATTTAACGATACATTATTCAGCGTGGCCAGTACCGTATTGGTGCCCGCCTGTCTTACCTGGAGATTGTAGACTTTATCCCCCGAAACGGGGACAAATTCCGAAAATCCTTTATAGGTTTTATTCGCCACCCTTATCGTGTCCGCAAGCACCAGGTCAACTGCAGGCGCATCCGGACTAAGATCAACAAACCGGATGCTGGCCATACCTGCCGCCGGCGCACTGATATGATCTCTTAAAAGAACGAAATCTGTTTTGCTGGATGTGCCGCTGAGGAACATCGAATAGACAGTATCAGCCTTCAGTGTTGCTGTATCGGTAAATTGCAGACCCATTTCACTGTAGGTATAAAAGTTAAAGGTCCTCAAGCCGGTATACGCGCGCACGTAGGACAATCCGCTCCCATAAGTAACCGGATTCCAATTTACCTGGTTGTTATTAAAGTATACGCTAAGTGCAGGCAGGGCGGTGGATGCCTGGAAAAATGATACCAGGGCCGTAGGCGGAGGAGTATAATATGATTTATTATCCTTGAGGCAGGAAGACAACAACGATAGCATGGCCGCAATTCCTATTGCAGCTGCTGATCTTTTCACAAGTTTGATATAGCTTTTCATATGCACACCGATCTTTTTATAGGTACATACGGAGTTAGCAGGTAAAAGTGCTACACTGTCACGAAAAAAATATACACATGCTTCAAGCCGTGACTTTTTTGGCCGAACGTAGTTTTATTACCTGGTATAAAACACCAATCACATAAACCAACAAGAGGGCCGAAATGGCTTTCTGTATAATAGGATCAGCAGGCCCCCAGGCCAGCGGGTGGCTTATGGGCAGGCGCGTTAACGTTTCTATAATGGCCGGAATAAATGATAGAAACAGGGTTGTAGACATCACGATTGCCTGAACATAGACTGCGGCCCTGCCGAATATGCGATGTGCGTAAATGCCTATTGGCAGCAAAACGATAATCAATACGCCCAGGTAATGCCCTCCTGTTAAATGTCCGGTTTTCATGATTGGGAACCCTGTTATGCAGGTAATGACTGTTAACCACACATACCAGCGGCCCAATGATGAGGCTGGGTCTATCCGGCCATTTGTTAAAAGCGCGATCAATCCTAAAACAAGGGCAATTACACTGATGATGGTGTGGATAATTCCAAGGACTGAAAGGTGATTTGGCTCGGTCATGACTGGTAGTTTAGTGCTAAGTATAACACTAAACTACTAAATTTACATGAATAGCGCCTTATGGTTGTATGCCGACGAACGTTTCTTTTAAATTCCAGCCGTTAACGCTAACCATTTGTTTCTGCGAATATTGCCTGCCATCATAATCTATGGTGATTGTTTTGGTTTCGCCAGGCAAAATGGTGATGTAATTGTCGCTATAAAATACAGGCAATA
>JAICXZ010000599.1 GCA_025934475.1 Mucilaginibacter sp.
TTGAAGCTTACGAAAATGTTGAAGTAAAACGTAAACTGTAATATTTTGCCGGTGAGGGTACCGACAACGGAATAAGATATTAATCAAGGCTCTGAGGAATCAGGGCCTTTTTTATTGCTCGTTGTGGTCGTCTGTGAGGACACAGCCCCGGGATAGGGTACCAACGACGGAATGAGTTGGCGGTTCCCGCAACAGCATAAGCGTAAACTTTTACAACACCATTTAACTCTCTTTTGAAATAAAACTTTGTAAAAAAAGTTATACAAATTTTTGTATAACTAAATTTTTAGTAATTTCAGTTTAATTTAACATACGCATAAGTATGTTTTTGGTGGAATAGTTTGATTTCGTGCGAAAGGCGGTGTAAATTCCATTTCCATTAACCTAGCAACTTTTATCAAATGCAAATACGCACACTCAAAGTGATCGCATTTTTACTCCTCAGCGTCTTTTGGGCCAAAACGTCCTTTGGCCAGGAGACTCCGGGCGACAGCACCATCCGCCAGGCCAGCCTGGGCCAGGCCGTTTCAAATTTCTACATTTCAATAGGCCAGGAATCGCGAGTGTATAATGGTATCGAATACCATCCCTATGACCGCACCATTAAAGGCACTGCTTTGTTTCCGCTTGATGCCGAAACATGGGCCACCGGCAAGGTAACCTATGATGGTATCAGCTATGATGGCGTGCCAATGATGTATGATATCTACAAAGATGTGTTGGTAGCGTTGCTATACAATCATTTTTCAATGTACATCCTGCAGAGCAATCGGGTACGCGACTTCAGCTTTTCGGGCCACCAATTTATCCGTGTCAATGCAGACTCGCTTACCAATGACAGATCAGGGATATCGACCGGGTTTTACGAACAGTTATATAAAGGAAAAACAATGGTCCTGGCAAAATGGGTAAAAACCATTCAGCACTCCACCTCCATTACTACAGTACTCGAAACCTACTTTATCGAAAATCATGATTATTATCTGCTTAAAGGAAACACTTACTATAAGGTGAACAGCAAGGGTGCATTCCTCGATGTGCTTAAAGATAAAAAACCGGCGCTCCAAAAGTATTTAAAGGATAACCATATCAATTTCAGGCAAGATCCGGCTACCGCAATGGCAATCCTGGCAGCCTACTACGATCGCATTTAAAATATCCGGGGAAACGAAGGTTGCCTGTTGTTAGCCGGTGAAACGAATAAACAGGGTGTAATAATTTATTGAACGAACAATCATTTTGATGAAAAGAATATACCTTTTAACCTTATGCCTTACGCTCGCTTTTGGCTTTGCTTCTGCGCAAGATAACTCAAAAACGATCAGCGTCAATTTTCAGAAGGCCAATATCGGGCAGGTCGTCAGCGACCTGGAAGCAAAAACGGGTTATCACTTCTATTATAATCCGCCGCAGTTTGATAGCCTGAAAGTGACGCTGCAGGCAACCGATAAAACCCTGAGCGCAGTGCTAACGCTGGCCTTTCATGGTACCGACTTTACTTTTACAATAAAGGAACAATACGTTTTCCTGACTAAAGGAAGACAGGTAGCAGCTAGTCTTGCACCGGGATTCTTTGACCGCAGCCAGCCCGCAACTACCACAGCACCTGTCATAACTGATTATACCGACCAAACGAAGGTGGTTAAAGTGCCTGAGGCAACTACCGAAAATAAATTATATGAAATAGGGATACGAACAAACAATATAAAACCAGGTAATTCTACTCTTGCCGGGTATATAAGGAACATAAAAACCGGTGAAGCAGTTATCGGGGCCAGTATCTACGATCCGGAAACGAAGAATGGTATCGCATCGGACCAGTTTGGCTATTATTCGCTGACCTTGCCGCGTGGGCGCCATGCGCTGGTAATCAAGGGACTTGGTATGAAGGACACCAGGCGCAGAATTATCCTGTACTCTGACGGAAAGCTGAACATTGAAATGCAGGAGCAGGTAACATCGTTAAAAGAAGTAACCATTTCTGCCGAAAAAGTTGCGAACGTGAAAAGCGTGCAGATGGGTGTGAACAAGCTCGACATCAGGAGCATTAAACAAATACCGACAGTATTTGGAGAGGCGGATGTGTTGCGGGTGGTGCTTACACTACCTGGCGTGCAATCAGTGGGCGAGGCGACGACAGGTTTTAACGTTCGCGGTGGTGCTGCCGACCAGAACCTGATCCTGTTTAACGATGCTACCATCTATAACCCCTCGCACTTCTTCGGCTTTTTCTCTGCATTTGACCCGGATCTGATTAAAAACATCGAATTGTATAAAAGCACCGTTCCCGAAAAATACGGGGGCCGGCTTTCATCGGTATTGGAGGTCACAGACCGCGACGGTAACAAAAAGAACTTTTCGGGAACAGCAGGCATTGGCTTAATCACCAGCCGCCTTAACCTGGAGGGGCCCATCATTAAAAATAAGACCTCGTTTATTCTTGGCGCGCGTACCACCTATTCAGACTGGCTGCTCAGCCTGTTGCCCGATGCTTACAAACATAGCTCGGCATCTTTCTACGATGTGAACATGGGCATCACCAGCCAGATAAACGATAAAAACACGATCTACCTGATGGGTTACCTGAGCCAGGACAAATTCAGACTCAATAGCGATACGGCTTATGCTTACAGCAACAAGAACACGAATATCAAATGGAAGCACAACTTCAACAATAAACTATACAGCGTGCTGCTCGCAGGATACGATCACTATGATTACAACGTAACAAGTACCGCCAACCCGATTGATGCCTATAAACTGGATTTCGGCATAGCCCAGTACAATTTCAGAGCCGATTTCACCTATTATGTGAATCCAAAAAACACGATCGATTTTGGTCTCAGCTCCATTTATTACAAAATGAACCCGGGCGAAGAAGTGGGCAATGGCTCCAAGTCATTGGTAGTACCGCAAATAGTGCCGCAGGAACAGGCATCAGAAAATGCCGCTTACCTTGGTGATAAATATGACATCACTCCCGATTTCTCGGTAAGTGCCGGTATACGTTACTCACTATATGCCTACCTGGGACCGCAGACCGTTGATAATTATGCCCCCAATTTGCCAAAAGAACCTGTAAACGTAACTGACAGCACCACTTACGGCAAGGGAAAAGTTATCAATACCTACAAAGGTCCCGAAGTGCGGGTTTCGGCGAGGTACAACCTGAATGATGATCTTTCTCTAAAAGCCGCTTATAATACGATGCACCAGTACATTCACCAGTTGTCGAATACCACAGCCATATCGCCTACTGATATTTATAAGCTGAGTGATCCAA
>JAICXZ010000189.1 GCA_025934475.1 Mucilaginibacter sp.
GCAACTGACTAAAGTGTTTCCGACACCTGTGAGCTATAAGGAGACGGGCGGTTACATTACATTAAAATACCCCGTTTCAATTGTCCGAAGTTCACTTGAAGGGATGTTTAATAATGAGTCTTATTACCTCAAGAAATTCCTGGAGGAAATTTTAGTCCATAATTCTAAACAGGAAGTCTTTTCAAATCAAATCAAATATGGCATCCACATTGAGTCCGACGCGGGCTTTGGTGCTGAAGGTTATGAACTTTCTGTTAACCCTACCACCGGAATCAAAATAAGTGCCTCTTCCGCTGCAGGCGCATTTTATGCTATACAGACATTAAAAAGCTTGATCCTCCCATCAGATTATGCTCATCCGCAAAAAGAAATCCAAATCCCTTGTGTTGACATCAAAGACGAGCCCCGCTTCGGCTACCGGGCCTTTATGCTGGATGTGGGCCGCAATTTTCATTCAAAACAAGAGATATTCCGCATACTGGATTTGATGGCGTTGTATAAGCTCAATGTTTTCCATTTTCACCTGACTGAGGATGAGGGCTGGCGATTGGAAATTGCAGGGCTTCCGGAGCTAACTTCGATTGGAGCAAAACGTAGCCATAGCCTGGACAGCAAAAACAACCTGCCTGCATCTCATGGCTCCGGCGGCGATGAGATTAATCCTGAAGGCACCGGCTATTATTCCAAAGCCGATTATATCGAGATATTAAAATATGCGCAAGCAAGACATATCACCTTACTGCCCGAAATAGAAACACCGGGCCATGCTCGTGCCGCTGTTAAAGCGATGCTGGCACGCTATAAGCGATTAATGGCCGAGGGCAAAAAGGAAGAAGCTGAAAAATACCTACTGTCTGATCCTAACGATAAATCCGTCTACAGTTCGGCGCAAGCGTGGAATGATAATGTGATCGACGTATCATTGCCTTCAACCTATAATTTCGTTGCCACGGTAGTCGACGGCATCAAAGCCATTTACCAGGAAGCCGGCGTTCCTTTAACCACCATCCATTTTGGTGGCGACGAGGTACCTCGCGGTGTTTGGGAACAATCGCCTTCTTACCTTGCCTTTAAAGCTGCGCATCCCGAAATTCAAAGCGTTAGCGATATGTGGTATTACTATTATGGCCGCGTTGATGAAATCCTGAAAGCTAAAGGCCTGAAACTGGCGGGATGGGAAGAGGCTCCGTTGCGTCGTACCAAAGTCGATGGTCGCCCGGTTTATATTCCAAATCCTGATTTTGCTCCTGAACACTGGCAGTCGGAAGTTTGGAACAATACATTAGGTGATGGTAACGAGGACCTTGCCTACAGGCTCGCTAATGGCGGCTACCACGTGGTCTTATCGCCAGTGACCAATTTCTACCTGGATATGGCGCACTACAAATCTTTCGATGAGCCGGGCTATTACTGGGGCGCTTTTGCCGACATCGATAAGCAATTCTCTTTTATTCCTTTCGATTACTTCAAAAACTCAAAAGTTGATAAAAACGGATTGCCGATCGATCCAAAAATATTTATCGGCAAACAACGCTTAACCGATTACGGCAAAAGCAATATTATTGGCCTGCAATCAGCGCTTTGGGGCGAAAACATCAAAAGCAACGAACGCCTCGAATACATGATGCTCCCGCGCCTGCTTGCCTTTGCCGAACGCGCCTGGGCACAGGACCCCACATGGGCTACCGAACCTAACCCTGCAAAAAGTGATTCACTATATCAAATTGCCTGGGTAAACTTCCTGAATGTAATAGGCAAGCGCGAACTACCGCGACTAAATTATTTGGACGGTGGCTTCAGTTTCCGTGTTCCAAAACCCGGCGTAGTAAACCAGAACGGTAAATATTTGGCTAATGTGCAGTTCCCGGGATTGACCATCAGATATACCACCAATGGCAAAGATCCTGACGCCAGGAGTCCAATTTATAAAGATGCTGTTACATATGATGGAAACAATATCAAATTCCGCGCATTCGACAACAAAGGCCGTGGAAGCAACGTTACTGTTCCAGTAAATTAGTGACCCTAATGGCAATAAAGGCGCCAGGACCTATGCGGGCGCCTTTATTGCCTCACCAAACATCACTGCTTCGTTTCGAAAAATCAACCACAGAGAGCGCAGAGAAATTACAGAGGTTCACTGAGGGTGCAAATCAAATTCTCTGTGTCTCTCCGCGCAAGTCTCCGTGACCTTTGTGGTTAAATTAACGCGCTACTTATATTCCAATATATCTCCCGGCTGGCAATCCAGCGCCTTGCATATCGCTTCGAGTGTGCTAAAGCGTACGGCTTTTGCCTTACCGGTTTTTAATATCGACAGGTTGGCCAGTGTCAAATCCACTTTCTCCGAAAGCCCGTTCAGCGACATCTTCCTTTTGGCCATCATTACGTCCAGGTTAACAATGATAGGCATAGTCAGACGGTTAATTCGTTTTCGGCCTGTATCTCAATCCCTCTTTTAAACACCTGCGCCACGATAAAGATGACACCGGCCAACAGCAGGAATTCCTCGGCACCCCATGGGTACACCACTTTAAAGCCCTTATCGCCCAGCCATTGGCTGTAACTGTATGCTACCAGCGCCATTAATCCGGCACAAAAGCCCACATAGCTGATCTTTTCGATTGTCTGCGCCACCTCAATGCTGAAGGGTTGCGCGAAATTGAGTTTCATACAAATCCTGATTCCCAAATAGGCGATATAAGCCTTCAGTGCCGACAGGGTAACGATAAAGGCCATGAGTGTTGAGTAGTAGGCTGTATCATACTGCCTCAGCTCGAAAAAATTGAGCTCCTTATTATAAAGGTTCTTTGCTCCTTCCGGGTTAAACAAGCTCACTATCCAGGAAGTAGCAACTGAGCCCGTTTGAATGCAGATACCCACAAATATGATCCAGGCGATAATATGCATTATCGTCAGGATACGTTGCGATCTTGTTTTCATCTTTCGTTTTGATTTTAATAACGAAACAAATTTCAAACAAAGAGATTTATCAAAACCGGATATTCATCCCGGCATAATAATTTCTGGGTGCGGCGGCATTGTAATAACGTCCCCCAGGGGCATTGAGATCATCGCCAAGGCTATATTTTTCGTTCAGCAGGTTATCGATGCCTGTAAAAAATCCAAGTCGGCTTTTGCCGATCCTTGGCTCCCGTCCTGCTTTCAGTTGCACCAGGTTATAGTGTGGTGCAAATGCCGAGTTAGCATCGTTCAGCGGCAATTTTGAGGTATAATTATATTGAGCAAAGAAGTACAGGTTTTCCGGGAACCTCACCTGCAAGCTAGCTACCAATACCTGTTCCGGCACGCCAGTAAGTTTGTTGCCCGAATAGTTATTTGAGCCTTCAACATAATTTGCAAAAGTAAATTTGTCCAGGGTTACGGAAGCATTAAACTGCAGGCCCCGGATAAATCCCGCTTCGTTTCGCCTGATGAGCCAGTCGGTAAAATACAGTTCAAACCCGGGCTGATGAGTATCGCCTGCGTTTACATAGTAGGTGTTGCCATTGGCATTCTGCTGCGGAAGGATGGCGTTACGAAGGTTGTAATAAAAAATAGAAGCATCCAGATACATGCTCTCATCGTCGTTACGCAGCCGGAATCCGGTTTCATAATTCCAGCCGTCTTCAGCTTGCAGCGAGTTATTCATAACCTGGTCGGTTGGCCTGATCTCCGTAGTCGTTGGCGTTGAGTACCCGCGACTTACTGATGCCCTCCAGATGAAGTCGTTAGTTATTTGATAAGAAAGCGCGACGCGAGGCATCAGTTGCGGTATAAAATGCCGGCTGGTAAAGCTGGTTTCGTTGTTAGGGAATAGATTCCTGAATTCGTAGTCGTAAAAATTTAAGCTCATGGCTGCTTCGATATGCCAGCGCCTGTTGATATCAGCCAGGTATCGCGCAAAAAAGAAATGCTGATTGGTATGTATATTATCAAGCGCCTGCGCGGTATCACGCGCTCCTTTCCTGTTGCCATAGCTATTAATATCCGAATTGGTTTGCTGCCACTCCAGTCCGAGGTTTACCTTCTGGTTCAATCGTGGGTTCGGTTTATTACTCCACTCAAAATAGCTTCTTAGTCCATAGGTCCCCTCATACCTTTGATTGTAAGTTGTGATAAACGGATTAGCAAAATCCACATAGGTCCCAAATATCGATGTCACATTCCTGACTTGATCACATAGATGCCATTCATTTACCAAACCACCATAAAGCATTTTTTGCCTGATGCCGGCCCTTTGCTGGATGGAACCTGGTATAGTTGGAGTGGCCAGCCGCGCCAACTGAGGGTTAGCATTGTACTGGCTCAATGTAAGCCCGCCGGGTGTTTCGTAGTCCAGCACCGAGTATAATCCTAAAAATTTAAGCTGGTCTTTTTGCGATAACGTCAATTTATCAACCGCTTGCAGATAGGTGCGGTCCATGTCGCTATTTTGCCGGTAACCAGCGGCTGTCTGGTAGGCTTCGTCGATATTCAACTGGTTGTTGCCGGAATGATTCTGTATCGCTGCATTTTGATGGAAAAGTCCGTATGAGCCGCCACTCAATCCGCCCGAAACATAATTACTATCATTATAGCGGTTGACCGGGTGGATAAGCACTACACCTCCCGAATTGGCTCCGAACAAACTGCCGTCGGGGCCTTTGAGTATTTCCAGTCCGTGCACGCTGTTTACATCGATCGCGTTCAGATAAGTATTTCCGCCGGCATCGGTGAGCGGCATTTCATCAAAGTAGATCTTAACATCGCGCACGCCAAAAGGGGAGCGCAACAAACTTCCCCGGATCGATAAGCGATAGCTTGCTGGCGAACGCTCTTCCATCCGCACCCCCGGAACAGTATTCAGCGCCGGAACCAGCGAACTGCCGGGTTGTATTTGCAACTGCGCGGGAGTAATTACGCTCACTGAAGCAGGCACACCCAAAACCGGTTGCTCAGTCAGATAACCCGTTACTGTTACGCCCTGCAAATGTTTGGTGGTGTCAAGTTTAACTGTATCCCTTGCCTTTTGGGCAAAACACCATTGGCAAGTGAATAAACAAACTATCAAAAAGTAAAGTCTCGCCATAGGGATCAAAGGAACTAGATAAAAAATTGTGAATCGTGCGGCGCTAATTTAACCTGGGCGTGCTGCAAGCTACCAAAATTTACCCATTCGGCAAAGAGTTTGCGCTGATGGAAAGGATTGTCAACTAAAACGCTAATTTTGACAACGGCCAATTCACAATTCCTGAATTATTAAAATGAGACCCCTGGTTATAAGCCTGTTTGTTTGTGCAATGCTGCTTAGCATTGTTTGGAATGTGGATGCGCAGACATGCTCGGGCAGTTTGGGCGACCCTATTATCAATCAAACTTTTGGCTCGGGAACCAATCCGGGTCCTCCCCTGCAGCCTGGTGTTACCAACATGCAATACACAACTAAAGACTGCGCCGATGATGGCTACTATACCATAGTAAATGCTGCAAATCTAAGTCCTACGGCTTGCCATACCACATGGCAAACAGTTACACATGATCATACGGGTGACGCCAACGGTTACATGATGCTCGTGAATGCCAGTTATCAGCCAAGCATTTTTTTTACGCAAACTGCCAACGGATTATGCCCCAATACCACATATGAGTTTTCTGCATACATACTTAACCTTATCACCCTTACAGCAAGCAAGATGGGAAATGTTAGTGAACCCAACATAACCTTTTCGATAGAGACACCCGATGGAACGGTGTTGCAAACTTATAACACAGGCACCATATTGCCTACGGACGCGCCACAATGGAATAAATATGGCACTTATTTCTCAACACCTCAAGGTGTGACCAACGTTGTTGTTAAAATGACCAACAACGCACCCGGAGGTAATGGCAACGACCTTTTGCTGGATGATATTGCCTTCAGAGCATGCGGCCCAATTGTGCAAACAGGATTTGGCAGTCTTGCTGCCAATGGCGAACAAGATGTTTGCGCAGGCACCAACATTACCTACAAGCTTACTTCAAGCGTAGGTGCAGGGTACACCAATCCCAGCATGCAATGGCAAAGCAATTTGAATGGTAATGGATGGACCAATATTGCGGGTGCCACGGGCGCAAACTATACCATCAATATTCCGCAGGCATCTGCCGGTGTCTACCAGTATCGCCTTGCCGTAGGCGAGGGAACGAACATAGACGCGGCATCGTGTTTTGTGAGTTCGGATCCACTTACAATCAATGTAAACGCATTGCCGGTAGCTACGCTGCCGGCCACTCAAACAGCCTGTATCGGCGATGTTCTGACATTAACCGCATCAGGAGGGTCAACCTATACATGGACGGGCCCCAACATATCGCCTTCAAACCAAAATCCATTAATCATAAACGTCACTGAACAAAGCGCCGGCATTTATACTGTTGTACCAACTTCAGACAAGGGCTGCGTGGGGCCGCCAGCGCAAACCGAGGTTAAGGTACAGCCAAAAATCGTAGCATCGATAAGTGATAACGTCGCTGTCTGCGCTGGCAGTTCAACCCAACTACAAGCCTCTGGAGGATTGTACTATGAATGGACAC
>JAICXZ010000029.1 GCA_025934475.1 Mucilaginibacter sp.
ACTTCGCCGCGCATATCAACGTAGTCCTTCCAATCTGTTATACCCGGTACGTTTGCCGGTATTCTGATCTCGGTAAGGTCATTTAAGTTGTAAAGCCCACGGCTAATCTGTTTCTCGAAGAAGCGATCTGAGCGATATTGCATAAATGCATGCAAAGCAAGCGTTGCGCACAAGCTGAACAGGTGCAGGCAAAGGAAAAATATCGCTATACGTTTCTTCATTGTAGATTTTTTGGTGCTAAGCGGGTTGATGCTTCCCGTAACCAACAAAGGCCATTCGTTCTCCCATTTCTTTATAAGCTTCGTTGGCTTGCGGAGCCCAGGTCCCCAGTCCATCCACATAACGATTGTACATGCAGAATGCGGCGGCTATAAGTACCGTATCGTGAATTTCCTGATCGGTGGCACCAAGCTCGCGGGCATACGCGACGTCTTCAGCTGTAACCTCTTTGCCATTACGCTGTACCTGGTGGGCAATGTGCAACAGCGCTCTCAACTTATCGGAAACATTGGTATTGGGCAGCCCTTTTTTTATTTCGTCGACTAGACTAAGATCACAATTAAGGTGTGCCGCCGCTGCTGCTGCATGCGAGGTATGGCAGAAATGACAATTATTCCACCAGGACACCGATGCAGCGATAATTTCGCGCTCGCCGCTGGTGAGGGTCGATGGGCCGCGCAGTAAAGTTTCTGCCAATTCAAGCAATGGTTTCGCGGTTTCAGGGCGATAGTTTAGCAGTCCGACTATACCCGGCAATTCTTCGTTAAGTAATTTAATATGAGCCATGATCAGGATTTTTTAAGTTCTTCTGTCAAAGTAAAATTGATTGATGAAGGTTTATAACCTTCGCGGGCGCGTTGTTCGCCCATCTTATCATAAAAAGCTTCGTTGTCGGGTTGCCAGGTAGCAAGGCCATCAACGTATCGGTTATACATACAAAATGCGGCAGCGATCAAAACCGTATCGTGTATCTCGATGTCGGTTGCACCTTCACTGCGGGCAGTTTCAATGTCTTCAGACAATACATTTTTACCACCTGTTTGCACTTTGGCAGCGATCTTTAACAAAGCTCTCAGTTTATCACTGATAGGAGCTGTTTCCGGATCGGCCAAAACATGTTTAACCAATGAAAGATCGCTACCGAGCTGATGTTTGGCGATGGCGCTATGGGTAGCCGTGCAAAATTTGCATGTATTTAAATTGGAGACATAAGACGCGATCAATTCGCGTTCTCCCGCAGTTAATGTTGGATGCGGATCATGGAGCAGCACCTGTGCCAGGTGGCACAATGGCGCCGCTGTTTCGGGCTGATATACGAATAGGCTACGGATACCCGGGTATTCTTCTGGTAAATCGATGTGTGGCATGGATGAGTTGATTAAGTTGGATTAAGTTGAATAGGTTGATTAGGTTAGATTGAGTTGAATGGTTAAGCACTCACTTAATCAACTCAATCAACCTAAGCAACTCACTTTATTTGTAAACGCTTGACTGATATCCTTCTACCGCGCGCTGCGGCGCACGGTTGATATAAAATTGGCGATCGGCTGGTGCCCAGGTAGCAAGTCCATCTACGTAGCGATTGAACATGCAAAAAGCCGCTGCTATCAGTACAGTATCGTGTATCTCTACATCCGTGGCTCCATTTTCTCGCGCATTTTCTATTTGTTCTGATGTTACATTTTTGCCACCTTTTTGAACACTTGCCGCGATGCTTAATAAAGCTTTCATTTTATCATCCAACTCGGCAGTTTGGAAATCCTGTTTGATGCGATCGATCTCATCGACATTGCATCCCAGGTAGTGCCCAGCCATAGCGCCATGCACATTCTGGCAAAAGAAGCAATCGTTTAAATAGGATACATAAGCGCCTATTAGTTCACGCTCGCCACGGCTCAACGTATTGTTATCGTCGCGGAGCAGAATCTCTGCCAGGAAGTTCAACGGCGCTTCAGTTTCCGGTCGGTAAGCCATCAGGCCACGGATGCCCGGCAGATCATTGTTCAATTCGATATGTGCCATAAATTAACTTTTAATAGCTTGTTTACCAACTTGTATATCTTTAATCACCAGCATAGCAATCAGCCCGATTACAAAAACCAGCGAGAAAATAAAGAGCGCATTACTATAGCCACCAAGCGTGGTTTCCAATACACCGACACCTAAAACCGCGATTCCTGTAAATATCCTGCCTATGTTAAAACAGAACCCGGTAGCCGATGCGCGGATAGAAGTAGGAAAAAGCAGTGGAATATAGAGCGAAAGCACGCCCTGGCTAATCCCAAAAAATAAAGCCAAAACAGCGATTTCTATATAAATCACGCCCGAAAAGGTGGCATTAGTCTTGAATAGGATGAACGACACTGCCGAACAAACCACGAATGACAAGATCAGCGATCGCCGCAGCCCGAGCAGGTTTACAACCCAGCCGGAAATAAAACCGCCCGTTAAACCGCCCATGCCCATAAACATCATGCTTATTCCGCGTTCTTTGTTGGCGTCGGTAGTCAGCAGGCTCTGGATCCAGGTGGGCAACCATAAAAAGATGGCCCAAAGACCAATTAGCATAGTGCCAAACACTACAGAGCCAATAAACAGCGTTTTGAGATTCGAGCTGTGGAACAGGCCGATATCGCGGCTGCTATCGTTTATATGCTCTTCATGGTCTTTCAGCCATAAACCGGATTCGTTGATCATCCAATAACCAACTGTGGCAACTACCATAGGGATAATACCGACCATAAAGCCCTGCCGCCAGGAACTAACGATGTAATTGATTGCTCCGGCGGAAAAAATGCCCACCGGGATAGAGATTGATAAGATACCTGTATATACAGCCCGTGTTTTTTCCGGCCATACTTCGGATATCAGCGTGAATGAAACGACGAGTAAACCGCCTGTACCCACCCCGCTCAAGAAACGAAATAAGACAATCTGCCACCATAAACTACTTGAACTAATCAAGAATGTAAACAATCCAAAACAGGCAATTGATAACAAAAGCGAGATCTTTCGACCAGCCTTGTCGCCAATCACTCCCCAAAGGAAGCCGCCTGCCGCCCAGCCAAAAATGAAGACGGAGTTGATATAAGCGCTCATGGTATCGAGCTGGCTTGCGGTTTGACTGCCCTGCAATTCTTTAACCACTACCGGCAGGTATACCGACATAAGTGTTGATACCACTCCGGCAAACATATTTCCGATAAAACAAATGATGAACAGCATAGCCAACCTGGTGGCTGATGTTGTTTTTTTGATAACGACGTCTTCGATCAAAATTGTTTCCATATTCTTACTTTTTCAGATGATCATATCCTTGTGGCAAACGCATGTATCCGTGGGCAACCAACCGGTCGGCAAGTGTATCGAAATAAGCCTCGTTATCAGGCATAGCGGTGGCCATACCATCCACGTAACGGTTGTACAGGCTGAATAAAGCCGCTATCAGTACCGTGTCGTGCAATTCGGCATCTGTCGCTCCTGCGGACCTGGCCCTCGTCACCATTTCGGAGGTCACCAGCTTGCCGCTTTTGCCGGTAGCCGCAGCTATGGTAAGCAGCGCTTTCATCTTCTCGCTAACCGGCGCCGACTCGATATCCTCCTTCATTTTTTGTGAGGTTGCTTTTTCTCCTAAAAGCAAATCAGCAGTGGCGGTATGAGCTGTGGTACAAAAACGGCATTGATTACCATGGGAGACAATAGTAGCGATCAGTTCCCGCTCGGCTTCGGTCAGCGTTGACTCGCCCCGCATCAGTATTTGTGTCAGTTCGCGGATGGGTTGACCTGTGTCTTTCCGGTATTCCAGCAAGCCGGTTATGCCCGGCAGGTGCGTTTCTAATTCGATATGTGGCATGATTTACAATGTTTATCAATTGAACAGTTTTTCCTCTGCGAGCTTTGTGCCTTCAACCCTTGCTTTGATCTTGGCAAATGCCGTATCGCGTTTAGTGGATACGTCATCACAGAATGGAGAAAACCCGCAGTCGTCTGTAGTGCCTAATTGTGATAGCGGAATGTACTCAGCGGCTTCTAGCACCCTGTCCCGTACCGTTTCCTTAGTTTCGATCACAGGATCGAGCACATCAATCACACCCACAAAAGCAGTTTGATCAGGCTTAAGATATTGTTTGATCACTTTCAAAACCCGCACCCTGTCAGACTCGCTCGCCAATTGCAGGTAAAAACTGCCTACATGCAAGTTAAATAATTGGGGGAGGAAATCGGCATAATCGATATCTGCGCTGTGGGTCGAATCATGGTCGCCGCCGGGGCAAACGTGTACGCCCAGCTTTTGCTTTTCTTTGGTGCTGAAACGATCAAAAACCTGGTTATTCAGGTCGATAAAATGTTTCAATACACCACCTGACGGATCAAGCTTAAGCGATAAGCGGCCTTCGGTAAAATCCATCTGAACTTTATAAGCGCCGCGCTCCAGGCATTGGCGAATATCTTTTTCGCATTCATTAAGCAGATCGTCGATAAATTCCGCTTGGCTATAGCCCGGTATACCATCTGGCGGATAGATCAAACTCAGCGCTGATGCCGATATGATGGCCTGCTTCACGGGTAGATTGGTTTTCTTTTTGGCAGCATCAAGGTATTTAACTGCATAGTTGCCGTAACGGAACGGACCGCTGGTGAGCAATGGTAGCTGGCGGGTATGACCGTCCTCGAAATTGATCGTCATGCCATTGGGTGCCAGGTTGGTCAATCCCTCCAGCGGGTAGGTGGCAAAGCTCGACTTCGTTTGCTCACCATCAGTTATTACCGGCGAACCCGTCGCCTTAAGCCGGCTCAGTGTGTCGTCGATTGCTTGCTCATAGAGTGTACCAATGTTTTCATTTCCGGTTTTCCCGGTAATGGCATCGATCAATGCATCCGGCCTTGGGATGCTGCCGATGGGTTCTGTAGGTATGGTTTTCATCGTATGTATTCTTTAATTCTTAATCCCTAACTCGTTATACTTTTGTTCAAGGAAGCGGTAACCGGCCGATCTGTATTCTGGCGTTGACACCGTAAAGTGGTCGCCAGGGTAATACTCAAATACAAAACCGGCATCCACCTTTTTCATTTCGCCATCCAGCAACCGTACCGCATAGTTCAGCAAAAAGTTATCCTGGTTGCCGACGGATACACGTATTTTTCCCTGCAGATCGGGCTTTATTTGCTGCCAGTTGGCTCTGAGATAAAAGGAAATATCGTAGTTCTTCCAGTGCTCTAATGTTACCGGATCGATCTCCCCGGTCGCGTCGTTCCACAAACTGCGGGGACTGCCATCAGGGTTCCGGGTGCTGAATACGAAGTTGAACGAATGCATTTGCTCGCCGCGATAGATGACATGTTCCATCGAGCACATGGTTTTCGAGCTGATCCACGGGTAGCTGCCGGCAACCGTGCCCACCATGTGCATTGTGCTGTCTTTTGCATAGTACATGTTCTTCTCGCTGTACAGGTCGATCTGCTGGAAACTCCGGAAGTCGACAGGGTCCGGCGAACTTGACCAGCACGCGTTGAACACTTTCGGATAATGGGTTTGCAGCCACAGCACGGTCCAACCACCGCTGCTATGCCCGGTAAGCAATCGGGCAGCATTGGTGCGGTAGTTTTTTTCGACCAGCGGTATCAGCTCTTTGGTGAGCGCGTCACCCCACGGGCCGTTGTTTTCGCTGTTGGCATAAACGCAGTGCCCGCCCGGGCAATTCCCGTCCAGGAAGACACGGATACACTCTGTAGTGTCTATAGGGTCGGACGTAATCTTGCGACCCGAGTACCGATGATAGTCGCCGCCATAACCCGATATCCAGTACAGCACCGGGAATTTACGGTTAGGCTGATTGTAATAATCCTTAGGCAATATTACCGCCGCATTTACTGATGTTGTTCGCTTATAAAAGGCGCTCAGCAATGCCGATGGTGCCCGAAGTTCCTTTACAAATTGAGTCTCCGTAAAAGCAGGCTCTTTGATCACTTCGCTGCAGACGATGTCGAAGGACTTCGCCCGGTCTTTGGTGATGCTAACAACAACGGCCTTATTATAGATATTACCCGGACTGTCGCCAATTGCCCTACCGCCTTTATTCCTGTCCCAAACCACCTGAGCGTAATAAGTTCCTCTTTCAATATCAGATAAAACAACCGGGTAACAGGCCGCGGCATCGTCAAATATCACTCTCTGACCTGGCTTTACATTTTTTACATCGATAGCGAAGCAGGGGAAGCTAAACACGCCCGGCATATCGTCTTTAGGTGATTTGGACTCTTTTGAAAGGTATAAAAGCACCTTTCCCGAAAAGCTGTCGCCTGATGCGAAGCCTGTAGAAAACGTTTGGCCCTGCGTGTGCAGGTAGCCAAACGTTGCGATAAACAATATAACTCTGGTACTCAATCTCATTTTCTTCAATATTTATTCAGTTACCGGCAATGGGAACTCTGTCCAAACCTGGTCACCTGCTCTGTCAATTGGTAAAGTATTCAGCAAATTATACCTGCGCAGATCCACCCAGCGATGCCCCTCGAAGAATAGCGAATATCTTCTCTGGTTAAGCATTTCGGTGATGAGTGCATCGTGGCTCACAGCACCCGCATAATTGGCAAGTCCGTGGCCATTGCGGATCACGTTGAGCGCTTTAACACCTTCGGCAAGGTTACCAAGCTGGATATTAGCTTCAGCATAGATAAGTATAAGCTCTTCGTTCCTGATAATGTCCATCGACGCTGTACTGGACGTATAAAGCCATACGTCATAATCACTGCTGAGCCCACTCAATGACGCCGGCGTAATACGCTGTGATACTTTGCTGATCCTGTCGTCTCCTGCCGCAATATCTGCAACATAGGATGGATGCGCTACCCTTACTTCCCCGGTCTTGTTCTGAGGTATAAATACCGGATTGAGTTGATCACCGGAACCTGTGCCAAATTCATGGAATACCCCGGTATTGAATTTGCCGGTCAGGCTAAAAAATGAAGCATTAAGGTCGTTAAGCGCTGTTTGCCATTGTGATTGATAGATGCTCACCCTTGCTGCCAGTGCCCGGTTAAACTGTGTTAATCCCGGAGCGTCGCTGAACCCGGTAAACCCGGCCAGTTGGAAAGATACCTGGGCGCCGCTCAGATCGGTCTTTGCCGAATCAAGCAGCGAGCTGATTGCTGCCAGTCCATCGTTGTAGCTTACAAATGGCCCAAGATTTAACGGATTGGCTACGTTGACCCGGACGCCGTTATTATAGGTTAAATTAAGGTTCATTAAAAGCTGGTAGGCCTTGATGGTGCGGGCAAAACCGGTATATCCTTCCTTTTGAGCAGCGGATATAAGCGAGGAATTAGTAGCGGCCTGTATCAGTATATTACAGTTTTTCACTACAGCGTAGCGCGCCGCCCATGGCAGGGTGATATAAAAGTTGCTGCCGTTGAGTGTTGATCCATTAGCACCAAGCAGGTCGATAACATAGCGCGGTTCGGAATTAGAGAAACGGTAAGTTTCGCGTCCAATTATACTCACATCGTCCAGGTAAAAACTAAGTGCATTACGCATACCCGATTCCGTGCCGCTCACCAGGTTATTCAGTTGTGCCTCGGTAGCGTTTTTGGTCAGATCTTCTATTGTTTCGCCATTAAGGTCTCCGTAATCCTTTTTACACCCGGCAAATAGCAGGAGCGACACGGAGAAGATGGTTATATATGTTTTGATATTTCGTTTCATGATCATCGTTTTAAGGATTAGAAATTAAGTGCGACATGCAGGGCGGCCTGTTTACTCGACGGATATGGGTCGACATCTATTCCCTGTGAAAAGCCCGTCCCGAAATTTGAAACTTCCGGATCGTAGCCCCTGTACTTCGTAATGGTGAAGTAGTTATGAAGCGATACGCCCACATTAACCGATTTGATAAAAGAAACCGGTAGCTTACGTACCGTATAATACAAGCCTATTTCCCTAAAACGCAAGTACCATGAGTTTTCGACGGTTTGCTGTGCATTAGTTCCAACCTGCATCAATTCGGTTACCCCCAATGGCGGCCCCTGTTTTGTAGGTTTGTCGAAGTCGGCGCTGGTCTGGCCAAATACATTCTCAAGATAGGTCACGTCCACATTCTGACCGCCATACTTCCAGTGCAACAGGAAGCGCAGGCTCCAGTCTTTAAAGAAGGTAATTTCATTATAGGTGCTCATCTGGAACCTTGGTTCAGCATTACCCAAAACACCAACACCCCGGCCGTTGAGCCCGGTGATCTGTGTGGCCGATTTGCCCTGCTGTATCTCGTAAGTACCCAAAAGCACGCCGCCAAGCGAGCCCAACTGTATCGGAGAAACCACCAGTTTGGTTACATTCGAGCGGTTTAACCAGAAATTGACCGAGGTGTTCCACACTATATTTTTTTCTTCAACCGGCCTGGCATTGATACCCAGCTCGACGCCATGACTGGTGAGGTTACCGGCATTGATCCACTGCTGTGCAAAGCCTGAAGATGGCGGCGGCGTGGTCAGCAATAAGAAATCGTTAATGTCTTTAGCGTAGTAGGTTACTTCGAAACCCAACCGGCCTTTTAGTAAGCTGAAGTCGACGCCGGTTTCGAACTCGGTTTGTCTTTCGGGTTTAATGTCAGCTTCGCCTTCAACCGGGTTAACCAGCAAGCCCGGGTTGCCCTGGATATTAGCAACGCCGAATGCTGTAAACTTACTTCCATAGGCAGGGACGTTATTAGCCTGGCCATAAGCTGCGCGTAATTTTACGCTTTCGAATAGTCCCTGTTTGATGAGGCCCATATCGGTAAGGTTCCAGGAAATGCCGGCTTTAGGATAAAAATAATATTTGGAAACATCGCCGTTATTACTTGAACGGTCGAGCCTTATCCCGCCTGTCAGTGTAACTGAATTAACTATGTTCGCCTCTTCCTGTAAGAAAATACCCGTATTTAAATATTTTGTGCGCGTTTGGGTTGCGCTTAAAGCGCCGGCCTGGTCAACGTTCGACTGGCCCGAGATCACCTGGCTGGCAACATCAAGCAGGTTATTGTAATTGCCTGTTTCACCGGTAACGCCAGCCGATGATGTCAAAAACAGCGAGCTTGATGGCGACCAGGTGTTAACCAGCGAAAAAATATAGTTGGTATTCAGGTTTTTAGTGAACCCCTGTATGGATTGACCCTTATCTACCGACTCGAATTGCAATACATTTGGCATCAACACATTAGTTTCAAGGTTATAGAAATCAAATCCCCCTCTGCCAATAAATTTTGTATTGCTTTTACTGCTTTTTTGCAGGGTAATGTCCAGATTGGCGCCCATAATGAAGCGGTTGGTCGTTTCATTATTGGTCATCAGTGCAATGGTTTGCAAAGGGTTTGATGCAGCGAATGGGTTATTGGGATAATTGCCTGCGGCATCAGGATGCAATTGAGCAAAATCAGGAGTGGAAGAAAGCGCTATGCCGATACTTGTTCCGGAATTGTCATTGCCGAAAATACCCCTGTCGGCTGATGAATTGATGTAATTAGTGGTCAGGCCTAATTTAATATCATCAGTTACTTTGTGGTCGAGGTTTAATCTTACGTTGGTATTGTTATAGCCTGTGCGATTTACGATCCCTCCATCATCCTCGCGGCCTAACGAAAAGTAGAAACCGGTTTTATCTGTGTCGCCCGTCATGCTTACGTGGGTGTTAGATGTCAGCGGCTTATGGTCGTAAATTTCTTTTTCATAATCATATATCTGGCCACTGCTTTTGGCTTGGTTAAACATATTTACCAGCGTGGCCGAATCACCCGGCAGCGTCGATGCCGTTTGTGCCGTAAATTGTCGCACGCCGAGCAGTTTGATCGGGCTCGAAAAACCTATATCCTGCGATATCGTCACATTGGTTTTGCCCTGCCTGCCTTTTTTGGTGGTGATAATAATCACGCCGCCGGCAGCTTTGGAACCGTAGATCGCGGCGGCGGATGCGCCTTTTAATATCTCAATATTTTCAATGTCTTCTGGTCTCAAGTCGGCGATACGGCTTGAAGGGTTATCCTGGGTAGATGTAGAGCCTCCGCTTGCAGCGAGTGTAACAGCGTTCAAACCTCCGGATGTTGCTGAGTTATCAAGGTAAACCCCATCCACAACATAAAGTGGCTGTGTGTTGCCATATACCGATGTAACGCCGCGCAGTTTTATCGAAATGCCACCACCCGGTGCGCCCGAATTGGCATTGATATCGGCTCCTGTTATTTTACCTTCTAGCGCTGCATCAAATGTTTGGGCTGGCGCAACACCGTTTAATTGATTAGAACTGATTTCGCCTACCGCATTGGCCAGGTTCTTTCTTTTTACAGACGTTGCGAGGCCTGTTACTACGACTTCGTCAAGCTTGGAAACGTCTTCATCAAGCTTAATTTTATAATTCGATTGGTTGGTTACGTTGATGGTTTGTGTTTTATAGCCCACCGAACTGATGATCAACGTAACATCTCCGTTCACAGCGATTGAAAACCAACCATTTGCGTCTGTTGTGGTGGCTCTTGTGGTGTTTTTTATCGTAACTGTCACGCCAGGCACTGGCGCGTTATTAGCCGCCGTAACGGTGCCCGTCACTGTTCTGCCTTGCGCTAGTAGTGAAAGGGGAAGTATGGTTATAAACAACCACGTTATGATATAAAGTAATTTTTGTTTCATGGTTTTGGTTGAATGGTTTATTAATAAAGGGTTTAATGTCCGGCTTGCTGCTCATCGGCAACAGGTTGCTTGTTTAGAAAAATGTGATTACCATAACCGTTCTCGGCGATCTGACGCGCCCTAAGCGGATAGGACGACAAGTCACTTGGCGTTTTGGACGCAAGCCCGTCAACATAGCGATTGAACATGCAGAACGCTGCGGCTATCAACACGGTATCATGAATTTCCTTGTCCGATGCGCCCGATTGCTTGGCAGCTTCAATCTGGTTTGAAGTTACATGTCTGCCGCCTTTCTGGACGCTTCCAGCGATGATCAATAAAGCTTTCAGTTTATCTGACACGGGAGCGTGAGCCAGATCTTTGATCACCTCGTCCACCAATTGGTTATCATCATTCAGGTAACAGGTAACGATAGCGCCATGAGAATGCTCGCAATAGAAACAATTGTTCAGGTGAGAGACATAAGTAGCAATGAGTTCCCGTTCGGCCATGGTCAGGCCTTCATTAGTTCGCAAAAGCAGGTTGGCCAGTTCGCCCATGGGCGCGGCAGTTTCCGGGCTAAAGGCCATTAAAGACCTTATTCCGGGTAAATCTTCATTTACCTTAATATGAGGCATCTCCAAATTTTTTAAGTGATTAAAAAGGATACCGCGGCCAAAAGCCTTGATCATCCTGTTGATTTTTCCGGAAGCAGACTGTTCAATAGAGCGGTGCTATGCGTATCCGGGAAAGCTGGTTTGATCTCATTTTTTACAAGTGGACTGACCACTTCAGAAATTCGGAAAAACGCCTATTGGCAGATAATCGCGACATAGCGAGTAAGCGCACGACTGTAAAAAATGAAATGAATGGAGAGAATTAAGCCTCGGGGGGCTGACCACCGATTTCGAGTGAAGTTTTAATAATACCCGCAACAGTGCAACTATAATGCTTTTTGGCAATGTCTGCCTGTGACGGATGCGTATAGTTAAGGCTTAGTAAAATGCTTTCACTTGAGCTCTTTTTAGTCAGTGGATTATTGGAGTGCTTATTGTTGGAAGCCGACTGATCATTGATCAGCTTACCATACAATACATTGGCTTTAGCCAGTTTGTTTATCTCCGGATTAGGGATAACGCGCAAATACAGGGTATCCTTCGTTATCTTGATTTCGGCGTAGTCGTATTTATCGTTCTTGATTTGAATCTGGCCGCTCACCTTTTCATATTCCCCGGTATATTCCTGGGGGGCCTGCGCCGGCATTACTACCGGAATCTTTACTTCGACGAGGTCGGAACTTTTGTAACGACTGTGGTTAATGGTTTCGAACGTCTGGCTGTCGGATCGGTAGATAAGGTATTGAAAAAACAAGTCGTAACCACCTGCATTAAACAGGATGACTAACGTCATCAGTATCGCAAATAGCTTTTTCAATGAATTGAGGACAACTGGTTGAGTATAAAAGTATTTTAAATATTTGAATTTCCAAATAGGTGCATCGAAATCGTGCATTTTATTTGTTAACCATATCGAAGATTTTAGATGTGTTGATACGCGTTTTTATGAATAATTAGGCGAAGTGGCGAAAATAAAAAATCCTCTAAACCAACGATTTAGAGGATTTTGAAGTAATTTGATTGAGTTTTCAGCGGTGAGGGGGGGATTC
>JAICXZ010000098.1 GCA_025934475.1 Mucilaginibacter sp.
CGTAAAGTTAGAGAAATTATTTGTGATGCCGATTAGTGATTTGTTAACTTGTTAACGGTGGTTGGTCCGAAAGTCGGCATAAGTCCGAAAATCATCTACTGTCCCCGCGGGGTCTCTCGCAGAGGACCCTGCGGCACCGTGATCATCTTTCGGACTTACGCGGACATCCGGACTCCGGCCACCAAAGGGTCGGAATTATCCACAATTGTCAAGTTATTAACCTCTCGGCCCTTAACCCAATTTTTTTAGTAATATTGAAGCTATGAGTATAGAACTGTTGGAGGAATACATCGCATCCGGCGACCTGGCCGGCATTGGTACCCTTTTGCAGCAAAATCCTGAACTGGCAAAAACGAAGACATCACATAATGTGTCGCCGCTCATGCTTTCGTGCTACTACAAGAAGCCGGAGGTTACTGCGTTGTTGCTGAAATACACCGATAACCTTAACCTTTTTGAGGCTTGTGCAGCTGGTAAATTTGATGTAGTAGCGCACTTGTTATACTCACATCCTGATGCAGTAAATGAATATGCCGAAGACGGTTTCACGCCGCTTGGATTGGCATGTTATTTCGGGCAATTTGAGGTGGCCAGGTACCTGGTACTCAAGGGCGCCCAGGTAAATCTGCCATCCAACAACGGCTTTAATGTGTTCCCGATACATTCAGCAACGGCAGGCAACTATACTGACATCACCCGGATGCTGATTGACAATGGCGCCAATGTAAACGTAAAACAACAGGCCGGTGCAACTCCACTGCACACAGCCGCTCAAAACGGTAATCTCGATATCCTTATCTTGCTCCTGGAACATGGCGCCGAGACCAACGCTCGCATGGAAGGCGGCAAAATGCCTGCGGATCTCGCCCGCGAAAAAGGCTTTAAGGAAATAGCTGATATATTGGAATAATTGCGATTTCGAATTTCGGAATTCCAATTTCGAAATTATTTTAGAGTTCTTCCAAAGCGAAAGATGCTTGCGCCTAACAATAAGCACTTTGCAAGCTCCGTTATGTATGCTCAAATTAAACCGTTATCAAATGATCAGGAGGATCTCTCTTTACTGCTTTTTGGTGCTCATTAGCAGTTCCTGCGTAAGGCATCACATTAACAAACCCAAACTCGACAGTTTATTGACATTGATCGAAAGTAAAAATAAGGCTATGGGCGGCCTGGCAATTTCGGTGAATGGCGGAGTTGTATATTCGAGGTACATCGGTTACCGCTCTGTGAACGGCGATCTAAAAATAGCACCCGACAGTCATACTTTATATAAGGTTGGCTCTATAACCAAGATGTTTACTGCGACCATGATCTTTCAGCTTATTGAGGAAGGTAAGCTGAAATTGACTGATCGGTTGGCCAACTGGTTCCCTCAGTTGGCGAATGCGCAAAAGATAACCATCGGTAATATGCTCGATCACCGGAGCGGATTGCATAATTTCACCAGCGATACCATCTACTGGCGCTACCTGACCAGGCCGCATACGGAAGCGGAAATGACTGCCATGTTTGCAAAGCAAAAATCTGATTTTGAACCCGATGAAAAGGCCGAATATAGCAACACCAACTTTGTTTTATTAGGCTATATCATTGAGAAGATCACAAAAAAAGCATATTCCGAGAATCTGAAAGATCGTATAACTTCTAAAATCGGCTTGAATGACACCTATTATGGTGCCGGTGCTACACCCCGGCCAAATGAAGCTCGGGCATACGCCTTTGCCGTAAAATGGACATCGATGCCGGAAACCGATATGTCCATACCAGCGGGTGCAGGAGCAATTTTATCTACGCCAACCGATTTGACGAAATTTATCGAAGCCATGTTTGCGGGTAAACTGATCAGCATGGATCATTTGAACCTGATGAAAACGATGAATGAGAACTATGGCATGGCTATGTTTGAAATGGATTTCGACGGTAAAAAGGGATATGGGCATACCGGTGGCATGGATTGCTTCAGGTCGATACTCACTTATTTCCCGGATGAAAAACTAGCCATCGCATATTGCTCGAACGGTGGCGCATACTCGATTGATAAGGTTAGAGACGCTGCGCTTAATATTTATTTTAATAAACCTTTTACATTCCCCGAATTTAAAACTACCCGGCTAAAACCTGAAGTCCTTGACAAATACCTCGGCGTGTATTCAAGTAAGGAACTACCTTTTAAGACCACCATTACAAGAGAAAATACTACCCTGATAGCACAGGGAACCGGGCAGCCACAGTTTGCGCTTGTGCCGGTAGCGCAGGATAGGTTTGTTATTGATGAAACTGGCACCATATTGGATTTTGAACCGTCGAAAAATCGATTTGTGTTGGAGCAGGGTGATGCTGAGGCGTATTTTACCAAAGATAAATAACGGTTGCCTGGTATTGCGATACCAAATAATATTGGGGTATTTATTTTTATTATAATTGCTAACTTTATTTGGTAAATCCATGCTACCCCGATGACCGGCGACGATATTGTTCTCTTAGGCGATAAACACGTTGGCGAACCTTATGCTCTTGGCGCACGCGTCGCCAAGGATAATGCTGATTACAAAGGTCCCTGGGATTGCACCGAATTTGTCAGCTGGCTCTACTACCAGGTTTTCGGCATTTTGTACGGGTGCGATAACAACCAGGGCAATCCACATACTTACGAAACTTATAGCGGCTCCTGGGCTCGCGACGCTCATACTTTGGGGCAAATTATTACGGTAGAAGAAGCCAAAGCAACCCCCGGCGCTGCTATTTTACGTTTTGCCGGCAGCGGCGAAGTGGGGCATATTGCCATTTCGGATGGCAATGGAGGAACTGTTGAAGCGCACGGACGTACTGATGGCATAACCAATTCGGTTGTTGACGGACGACGCTGGGATATGGGTATCCTGGTTCCCGGCGTTACTTACAAATCCAATCAAATTATCCCTTACAATCCGCCTACAATGGTCATCTATCGACTGACCCATCCTAACATGGTCTCGCCGGATGTAGGCAAAATACAAACTGCTTTAACCCGCAAGGGATTCGATACCGAAGCTGTCGACAATATCTTTGGCGAGCTGACTTTCCGAGCTGTAAAACTGTTCCAGGATTCGGTGGGCTTAAACCCCGATGGAGAGGTGAGCGCGCTTACTGCGGCTGCTTTGGGGGTGAATTTTAGATAAATTGTCTGAATCGGAATTTACAGAATTTGAAAAATAACAGAATTAAACCGAGCAAGTTTGAAATTCTGCAAATTCGTTAATTCTGTAAATTCTGATTCAGACAAAAGTTAAAAGCCACCATGCCTGTTTGGTTTCACAGGCTCAGGCCATTTAGTTGGCTCACCTGTTTTGCGGTCGGCGGGCAATACACTTTTATCACGTGAAGTAGTTACCGGGTCCTCGCAGGCTTCGTAGGCCAGGATGGCAGCTAATATGGCGTTCTTTTGTACTTCGTCAAACACGATCTTGTCATAGGTATCGCGATTGGTATGCCAGGTATAAACGCCGTAGTCCCAGCTCAAAGAACCGAGCGAGAATGCAGGTGCGCCAGCAGCTACAAATGATGCAAAATCCGACCCACCACGCCCGGGCGCTCCCGGAAATGTAGTTTTTATGCTGTCGCGGATATTGGAAGGTGCATGTGAAAGCCAGCGACTAAGATAATC
Organism: Mucilaginibacter sp.; assembly: GCA_025934475.1. Lineage (GTDB taxonomy): Bacteria > Bacteroidota > Bacteroidia > Sphingobacteriales > Sphingobacteriaceae > Mucilaginibacter. The sequence continues at coordinate 3,647 of JAICXZ010000098.1, forward strand.
ATAAGCGTTCAGGAAGCCTTGTCCCGACATGTTCACAACCCTGCCGGTGCCATTATCCTGGTTAAATACGGCTTGTACGTTTTTTACAATTTCAGGGTGATCCTCAACGAAAGCACGCGAACCATTTAAGCCTTCCTCTTCGCTGCCCCAATCGCCGATAATGATGGTCCTTTTCGGGTTAGGATATACTTTTTTGAGAATGCGGATAGCCTCCATCATCGTTAACGTGCCGGTGCCGTTGTCTGTCGCTCCCGTGCCGCCGTCCCATGAATCAAAGTGAGCAGATAGGACCACATATTCATCAGGCTTTTCAGTTCCTTTAATCTCGCCAATCACATTGAAGGCTGGCATCGGGCCCAACTCTTTCGATTCGGTATGCACGGCAATCACCGGTTTTACCCCCGATTCGATCAGCCTGAAAAGCAACGTATAATCTTCAAGGCCGATATCAACCGTTGGCACTTTTTTGGTATTGGCGCTAAATATTTTATCCACACCAAAACCCGCCGACCAGGTGCAGCTCACAATGCCCACAGCGCCTGCCTCTTCAAGCGCATGAGGTAATGTACCCGAAACGACGCCCATGGTATAACCGGTTTTGCGGATGCGCTCGCGCCAGGCAGCGGTTGCCTTGGTGCGTTCGTCCTTCATTTTGTCAAACTCTTCTTTGGTGCCGTAGTCGCGCCAGTTCTCATCCGAGCGACCTGTCGGTTGATTCATGCTGATCATCACAAACTTGCCTTTGACAGTGGGGAGCCAGGCTTTAAATGCGTTGCTATCCGCCAGGTCCGGCAGGATGATCACTTCAGCAGTCACGGTTTTTTTGCCGGTACCGGGGCTCCAGGCCAGCTGAGTACCCTCCAGTGTTTTTACCCGCGGCGAAACCATATCGATGTGTGATATACCGCGTTCCCAGCCGCGCCACTCGCCCCATTTTTCGAGATGCGCGTCAATACCCCAGCTTTTGTATTTGGCTACGGCCCAGTCGCCGGCTTGCTGCATCTGCGGCGTACCCACCAGCCGCGGACCTATGCCGTCGAACAACTCATGCGCCATCGGCTGCAACTGCGAATTATCGGTTTCTTCTTTAATGATTTGATCGACAACCGGATCCTTGCTTTGTTGTGCGAAGGTTGGAATAGCGTAAGCTGTCGTCAATACAAGGCATAATGACGCAGCGCGAAAGGGTAGGGTAGTAATCTTCATGCATCTAAATTAGAAAATATGCAGAAGATTACTTAGTGTATTGAGATTGTTACAGATGCTGTTAACTGGTGATTGGTTAACCAGTTAACTGGCTGTTAGTTAAAAAGAGGAATTAGCAACCGCAGGCTACTAATTCCTCTTTTCGTTAGGGCTTTAGCTTAAGCGTGCGCCGGTTGTTTCTCTTTGGCTTTGTCAAATATCTTTTCCATGATATCCGGTGCCTTTTCAACCAAAGCCTCAATGCCCCTTGAGTGCCTGGTAGAGATAAACTGGATATTGTCGCCATTTACTGCTAAAAAACCTACGGGTCCAAGGCCTATACCTGCTGCGCCCATGGCGCCGAAACCTTCGCCTTCGCCGGTATTTTTATTGTTGCCTTTTCCTTTGCCTTCACCGGCACCGCTGCCTAGTCCCAGACCGACTGATATAACCGGTACACATATAAACGGGCCCAGTTGGAATTGCTGACCGATAACAGTTTCTGTCTTTGCTTCCGTGCGGAGAAACTCGGTTAGTTTGCCGAGCATTTCATCTAAGTTTTCCATGTTCGTGTTTTTAATGATGAATAAATAAAAGCCCTTGACACCCGGGCCAGGTTATTTTTGATTTCAAGAATGAGCTGATTTCTCCCGGAAAAATTCACCGATATGTTTTGACCACTCAAAATGCTCACAGTATAAACTGCCGGATATAAAATGCCGTTAAAAGCTGGGTTACCAGTGTCGGCAGTCAAGTAAAAACGTTTTACTTTAAAGGTTTTTAATACAGCCAGTATTGTTGCGAATGATATAGGTTTTCTTTTGACCGGCTTTTTATTTTCGGGTGGTTTTGATGTGGTTTTAGGCTTAGCTTTACGGGCAAGAAGATCGAATCGTTTTTGCCACCAGGCGACTTCCAGATCTATCCAAATACCATCGCCTGTTATTAATAGTGCTGCGCTGGCAAGCCTGTGAAACCTGATTCTGAAAATATCAGCATCGGTGTCGATCTCGAGGTAAAACGGCGCCGTTAAGAGGTAAAATACCAGCAAAAAAACAGGAAGTAAAATCCAAACCCAAACCACTGTTGTACTATTAATTGCACCAAGTTAAACAGTGTCAGACAGTAATAAAATGACCTTAGTCAGCTTCGTGAATGATATTGGCCAGTGACCGAAGCATAATCCGTATCAGCGAACATGGTTTAACAGATGAAGCTTACGAGGAGAGCGCTGTTGGAAAATATTTATCAGGGGTTTTGAGAGAGTAGATTTGCGAAGTTTCAAAAACTTCGCAAATCTCTATTGTTCATTGGTGGCTTCTTCTTTAACGTGCTCTTCCTCGCGCTCAACGGTAATGGTGCACTCGGTAACCAGCGCAGCGATAGCGCCTATAGCGGCAAATACAGGCAGCAACAGGGCGCCAACAACGCCTACAGTAAGCGGAAAGCTGGCTATCTCTTTACCGAACTTATCACTGATGGTGATCTTCCGCACGTTGCCTTCAGCAATCAGCTCCTTAATCCTTTTAAGCAGCTGTTCGCCATTTATGGAGAATGATTCTTTGGTCATGGCTGTAATTTTATTAATTAGACCTAAGCCGGCTGGCCTTGTTACAAATAACCCTGTTTCTTTAGATAATCGACCCAGATCGGATAAGCATCGGGTTTCAGGTGCAGGCCTTCATAGGAGTACTGACTCTTCAGTCTGCCCTCGCCATCAACAAATAGGTGGAAGATATCCACAAAAGTATAATTGCCTGCCTGCGCGTTTGCTTTCAGCAGCTTGTTGACAGAAAGCACATGCTCCTCTTTGTCATAGTGCTGGGGAAAATTCGGCATGGTAGGGTTCAGTGGCAAAATACTTTGCACATATACCTTGGTTTGCGGGCATTTGGTGTGTATCTCTTTGACGATCTTCAGGTAGTTAGCCGCGATGACCGCATCTGGAATGTCCTTGCCAATATCATTGATGCCTAAAAGTATAAATAGTTTAGAAGGCTGTCGGTCGGTTATATCTTTCAGGCGTTTGAGGACGCCGTAGGTAATATCACCCCCAATCCCTCTATTGACAACAGTTGTATCGTTGAGCACTTTTTTCCAGTTGCCCATTTCGGTAATACTGTTGCCCAGGAAAATGACTCTGCCTGGTACAATAGGTTCTTTTGCAAAAAGCGCGGTTCGCTGCGGGGTATGTTCGGGAATAAACGGAATGGTGTCATATACCCGCTGATTGGTCACATTTTGGCCCTGTACTGCCAGCGGAAACAGGAGTAAAATAAAAAAGTACTTCATTTTTTAAAGCTATGAAGTACTTATCGCAGAATCAATATTTTTTGGAATTTCTGATCCCATTAACCTCCCGATTGCAGCTTATCGATCTTTTTTTGTGTCTTTTCAATCTTTTTGAGATATTTTTTCACATCCTTTCGGTCCGAATCAAGCTGTTTTTTGGCGTCGTTGGCATCGTCGGAGGCGCGGGCCGCTTCTTTGGCTTTTTTCTCAGCTTTTTTTGCATCGCCCAGATCACCGCCCACCGCGTCAGCCGCAGCTTTTTTGCTGTCGGCGAGCGCATCGTTTGATTTGCTGGTTGCATTTACAAAGGCGACCGAATCTGTAGGGATCCGGTTAAGCGTCTTGGTCAGATCGGCTTTGTAATCGGAAAGATCAGACTGAAGATCCTTTATCTTCTTGTTGATCTTTACAGTATCCTTTTTGGTACTGTCTGCGCGACTTAAGCCGGATGCTTTTGATATCATTGAGACAGATAAAAGGATGGTCAGAAGTAAAAGTACTTTCTTCATAAGGCTGAAATTTGGTTAACGGCTTAAATTTTCGTCAAAGCTATAATTGACTATTGAATTTACAACTTTCCGGGGATTTTTAAAGAGGAATGTTTTGGTTGAATATTGTTTAATCGGCCTTGCGAAGATCGATCACGCGATAAAGAACATTATTGTCGACAGTAAGTGTACCGTGGATAGTTTTGCCGGTGATTTTAAAATTCCAGGTGCCCCTGCCTCTGGCGCCCGCATTTTCCGCCATCAGCGTTTGCTTCGACTCATTGTAGATAAAGTTGAGCGGACCCATTTCTACTTCTTTGCCGTCCACCATTTTGTTCATCTGGAATTTATAAATCTTTTGCCCCGGAATTTTTGTGGCATGATATACAGCAATTTCATCATGGCAGGGCGAATCCTTTACCTGGCATATTGATGTTCCTTTCCAGGTGCCAATGATCGGATCGGTTGCCTGATGTAGTCGGCCATTGAAGCTAAAACCCGTAAAAGCGAGAAGCCAAATTGCGAAAAGCTTGCTCATTCCAATGTTATTTTCTAACTAATCTCGTGTTTTTTCCTGCAATTAAAAAAGCGATTCCACTAAAAGCGAAGGCCTCAAAAACACTCGTCCACTCGTTGCCATTACCACTGTTCGGGTCGGCAATAGCACGAGGCACATGCAGCATAAAAACCCAAAGAAA
>JAICXZ010000589.1 GCA_025934475.1 Mucilaginibacter sp.
AAGGATATGGGATGCAATGCTATCCGTACATCACATAATCCTCCCGCTCCTGAATTTCTTGACCTATGTGATCAAATGGGTTTCCTGGTAATGGACGAGGCATTTGACATGTGGCGCAAGAAGAAAAATGCCCATGATTATCACGAAAACTGGGCCGAATGGCATAAACTCGACCTCACCGATCAGGTGCTGCGCGATCGTAATCACCCATCCGTTTTTATGTGGAGTATTGGAAACGAAATCAGAGAGCAATTTGATAGTACCGGAACAAGCATCGCCCGCGAGTTGGTAAACATTGTAAAAAGTGTCGACAATACCCGTCCGGTTACCTCAGCATTAAGCGAGCCGCATCCTGATAAGAATTTTATTTATAAGTCTGGTGCTTTGGATGTAGTCGGATTAAACTACCATCAGGAATTATATCCCGATTTTCCGAAGAACTATCCCGGTCAAAAATTTGTCGCCACCGAAACCATGTCGGCGCTGGAAACACGGGGATTTTATGATCGGCCAACCGACTCGACACGTTATTGGCCAAAGAGCTCAAAGATACCTCTTAAAGAGGGCAACGCTGATTTTGCGGTTACTGCATTTGATAACGTAGCTGCCTACTGGGGTTCGACACACGAGGAGACATGGAAGATCATTAAAAAGTATGATTTCCTGTCAGGCTTGTTTGTCTGGACTGGCTTTGATTACATCGGCGAACCAACACCGTATCCGTGGCCCGCCCGGAGTTCATATTTCGGCATTATTGATTTGGCAGGATTCCCCAAAGATGTTTACTACATGTATCAAAGTGAGTGGACGGACAAACCTGTATTGGACCTATTGCCGCATTGGAACTGGAAGCCCGGACAAATGATCGATGTATGGGCTTATTACAGCCAGGCCGATGAGGTGGAACTGTTTTTAAACGGCAAATCGATGGGCGTCAAATCAAAACAGAGCGATGATCTGCATGTATTCTGGAAAGTGAAATTTGAGCCCGGTGTGCTAAAAATCGTTTCGCGTAAAGCCGGGAAAGTGGTGCTGACGAAAGAAGAGCATACGGCCGGGCAACCTGCAAAGATCATTTTATCAGCCGACAGAAAATCCATAAAAGCAGACGGAAAAGATTTATCATTTATCAAAGCGACTGTCGTAGACAAAGATGGTTTTACAGTACCTGAAGCTGATAATTTGGTTGATTTTAAGGTAACTGGTACTGGTCATATAGCTGGGGTCGATAACGGATCCCAGGTCAGCATGGAATCTTTTAAAGTCAATTATCGCAAAGCGTTTCACGGTTTGTGCCTGGCCATTGTTCAATCCAACAATAAGGCCGGACAAATTTCTGTCACCGCTACTTCTGCTGGTCTGGAGTCTGCAAAATTGGATTTGAAGACTGTATTATGAGTAAATTAGCGTAAGCTAATATTTCATAATACAAAGGCAAGATATCAGACTAATGGATGGCCCATTGCAAATAGATTTGTATTTGGCGCATCCTCCTATGAGCCTGTATTTATACACCTGGAATATTATTCGTTAAAGAAAACCATATAAATGATCAACCGGTTGCATATAATTGACCTGGTAATTATAATATTTTACCTCGCAGCTATGCTGCTGGTAGGCTATTATTTTTCCCGGAAAAACAATAGTGCTGACCGGTTTACGCGAGCTTCCGGGAGAATTCCGGGTTGGGCAGTAGGCATATCTATTTACGCTACTTTTCTAAGCAGTAATACCTTCCTTGGTGTTCCCGGTAAGACTTTCGGTTCAAACTGGAATGTATTTGTTTTTAGCCTGTCGATGCCGCTGGCGGCATGGGTGGCAGCCAAGTATTTTGTTCCGTTTTATCGCAATAGCGGCGAGATTTCAGCTTATACCCACTTTGAAAATCGCTTTGGGCCGTGGGCTCGCACATACGCAGTTGTTTGCTTTTTGCTGACACAGATTGCCCGTATGGGATCCATCTTTTTTGGTATAGCCCTTACCCTACAGGCACTCACCGGTTTCGATATGAAAACCATTATGACCGTTACCGGTATCTGTATTGTTATTTACACGGTGATGGGTGGCATAGAAGCGGTTATATGGACAGAAGTTGTGCAGGCCATAGTTAAAACATTCGGCGCTCTACTAATCCTGTATCTGATTGTCGTGAATATGCCGGGTGGCGTTAAACAAATCACGCAGATCGGAAGCGATCATCAGAAATTCAGCCTTGGAAGTTTCCACCTGGATTTAACGCAGCCAACCTTTTGGGTTATTTTGCTATACGGCTTTTTTATCAATCTCAACAACTTTGGTGTCGATCAAAACTACGTGCAGCGTTATCATACGGCGGCTTCTCCGGCAGCCGCAAAAAGATCCATATGGATATGTGTGGCGATGTATTTACCGGCTTCACTAATATTTTGCGTTATAGGATCTTCGCTATTTGCCTACTACCAGGCCCATCCCGCGCTGATAGACGTTATCAAACATCAGGCGGCAGTGGAAAGGGCAGGGGTGGGCGCTTCATCGGCTGCTGTCGCACAAATAGCCGGCACATTAAAACCCGGCGATTATGGCGATAAAGTGATGCCCTACTTTATGGTTACTAAAATCCCCGCTGGTTTGATCGGGTTGATTATTTCGGCTGTACTTTCTGCAGCCATGAGCACCATTAGTTCAGGGATGAATGCGTCGGCAACAGTGTTTTCGGTAGATATCTACAAAAGATATTTCAAGCCATCAATAAATGAGAAACAAAAATTGCGGGTGCTTCATATCGCCACAGTAATTTTTGGCTTGGGGGGTATGATAGCCGGGGTGGCCATGATTGGCATCAAAAGCGTGCTGGATGCGTGGTGGATGCTGTCCGGCATATTTGCTTCGGGTATGCTGGGATTATTCCTGCTTGGAATTATAAGCAAACAAACGGGCAATACTGCAGCCATGACGGCCACTTTTATTGGTGTGTTGGTTGTGCTGTGGATGACCTTCCCGTCTATTATTCCTGATCAATACCAGGCTTTCCGAAACGGTTTGGATGTAAATATGACCATAGTTGTTGGTACCCTATCTATTTTTTTGATAGGCATATTGCTTGGCCGACTTAAAGCAGAACGCAGCTATAAAGCAATTTAAACGAAGAATTTTAAACTTATAAATACAATGATGACATCACAGAAAGGCTTTATTCCGGTAATGTTGACGCCGTTTAAGAATAATGGGGCGATTGATTATGACGCATTAACGAAGTTAACGGAATTCTATTTGGAGGCTGGCGCAGCAGGGCTTTTTGCCAATTGCCTTTCGAGCGAAATGTATGAGCTGGAGCCTGGCGAGCGAC
>JAICXZ010000743.1 GCA_025934475.1 Mucilaginibacter sp.
ATATCCTGTTATTTGCAGCCGAGACGATTATCCTGACACGCCTTTTGCAGCGCAGGGTTAAGCCTGGCAAGTATCCAATCTACAGCATGTTTTATGTTAAAAAATGGTTTGTGGATCAGTTGCTTTCGCTCAACCTTATCGTTTTGCACCCTATTTATGCCACTATCTACGTTTCGCGATTCTTCAGAGCATTGGGTGCGAAAATTGGTAAGGATACCGAAATATCAACCGCTAGTAACGTAACTCACGCCTTGCTCGAAATAGGCGACGGCGCATTCGTGGCCGACGCGGTTACATTGGGCGAAGCCGACGTGCGCGGACAGCAATTAATACTCGACAAAACCTTTATCGATGGCTACAGCTTTGTGGGCAACAGCGCCCTGATCCCACAAGGCTATCACCTGGAAGGAAACATGCTTATCGGTGTGCTGTCCACTCCGCCGGATAAGCAGCAAATGGCGGAGACCGCAGCACGCGACTGGTTTGGCTCACCGGCGATAGCTCTGCCCCGCAGGCAGGAAAGTAACCCATATCCGCCGGAGTTAACGATGCGTCCAAAAAAACGGCGCAAGGTGGCTCGGGGCATTGTTGAGTTTATCCGCATTATTTTGCCGGAGAGCGCCATTATCTGTTCGTCCATCCTGTTTATTGCCTACGGGCACGATTTGGTGGTTGGTCAACCTCTTTGGAAAATTATCCTGTATTTCCCGTTCTATTATCTGTTCTATATGGGATTGCCGGCCTTTTTGCTGACCGTTGTTCTAAAGTGGTTATTCATTGGCAAGTATCACCCCAAGCAAAAACCTATGTGGACCTGGGCGGTATGGCGCAGTGAGGCTATCACTTCAACCTACGAGGCATTGTCGATACCGTTCCTGCTCGAATATATGCAGGGCACGCCCTGGCTGCCATTGCTCATGCGTCTCCTCGGAACCAAAGTTGGCAAACGGGTTTGGATGAATACAACCGACATCACCGAGTTCGATATGGTGACCATTTGCGATGATGCCGCCCTCAACGCTGATTGCGGCCCGCAAACACACCTTTTCGAAGATCGTGTAATGAAAATTGGTCCGGTAAAAATTGGAGCGCGAAGCAGTATCGGATCTGGCACCATCATTTTGTATGACAGCGAGATAGGGGATGATACGAAGATAGAGGCGCTGTCGCTCGTGATGAAGGGTGAACGGTTATCGCCAGGTACGGATTGGACGGGGAGCCCGGTGAGGCCGTTGGGGTAGTGATTAGAGATTAGTGATTAGAAGTCAGTTCGACCAGAAATTTCTGTGGCCCGTGATCCCAATACACTATGTGTTCAGGCGGGCGCGCCCGCCACCCCTTGTTTTTTCGTAAACACCTGATAAGCAGGGATTCCAAAAATCAAAAATTGCAAAATCGATGCAAAACCCCCTGTTTTCGTGAACATGGTTTAGGGTGTTACGTCTGTATGTCACAGAGATGCGATGCATTACGTCGCTATCAAATTATTTCTTTCTGAGATATTTCCTCAATGCTCGAATACACAGCGAAAAGAAATAACCCAGACCGATAAGAATAATAAGGCCGATTGATCATCATGATCAATTGCGCTTGTACATTTGATAAGGATACTAGCATAAAAGTGTATTTGGTATAAATTTGGTTAAATACTACAAATCATCAACCCCAACCATCAGATGTCTTCCGCTATATCCAGGCTCTCCCAACTCGTCTTTTTATAGTAATGCAACATTAGCCAGTTGATAAGCAAGATTGTAACCAAATAAAAATCAGGCGATAGCTTGATTGTCTGAAAAAATAATTAACATTGTGTCTAGTTGACACTATGAATTCACCTGACCAATTATACTGCTGATCACATCGGCAGCTCAAAACTCAAAAACTACCCTGTAAAATGAAGAGAAATTTATCTTTCCTTACAATCGTCGCGCTGTGTTGGTGCGTTAGTGCATCAGCACAGAAGAAACAAACTGCCGCGGCTCCTCAACTGGGCAAAGCGTCGGTTAAAGATGTCATCAAAGCGATGACGCTCGAAGAAAAGGCCAAACTGGTGGTAGGCATGGGTTTTAAGATGCCCGCCATGAGGCCTGCTCCCAAAAAGAAAGACACTGCCAAAACCGTAATTCCTGCAGCTACTTTTACGCTGCCGCCAACCGATCCAAAGGATGATATCCCGGAAAAGGTGCCCGGAGCAGCCGGTCGTACGCATGCCATCAAACGTTTGGGTATTCCGTCGATCACCGTATCCGATGGCCCTGCAGGCGTTCGTATCAATCCGTTCCGAAATGGAGATAGTTCCAGGAGCTACTATGCTACGGCTTTTCCTGTAGGAACTTTGCTAGCCTCTTCGTGGGATCCGGCCCTGGTGCACAAGGTTGGCGAATCATTTGGCAATGAGATCCGCGAATATGGCGTGGATATTATTCTGGGCCCCGGCGCTAATATTCACCGCAACCCGCTGGGCGGACGAAACTTTGAATATTTCTCCGAAGATCCGCTGGTAAGCGGTACCACAGCTGCCGCCATTATCAATGGTATTCAATCGCAGGGAGTAGGTAC
>JAICXZ010000150.1 GCA_025934475.1 Mucilaginibacter sp.
ATTTTCGGACCCAATAAAAATGGGCGACCGCTGGTGAAGCTCTGTAACATCCAGGTCAAGAATACGGCTATAGCCATTAGATGCTATGCCCCCTGCCTGCTCGATGATGAAAGCCATTGGGTTACACTCATAAACCAGGCGCAGCTTCCCTTTGATGGAGCTGGCGGTACATGGGTAAATGAATATCCCGCCTTTGATCAGGTTACGATGCAGATCGGCAACCATTGAGCCGGTGTAACGTGAGGTGTAGGGGCGACTGGTCTTTTTGTCTTCGACCTGGCAGTATTTGATATATTTTTTTACCCCGTCCGGAAAGTGGGTATAGTTCCCTTCGTTGATGGAATAGATGGTACCATCCTGCGGTATCATTAGGTCCGGATGTGAGAGGCAAAATTCCCCTATTGATGGATCCAACGTAAATCCGTTCACCCCCTTTCCGGTGGTATAAACCAGCATGGTTGATGAACCATAAATAATGTAGCCTGCAGCGACCTGTTCAGTTCCCTTTTGTAATATCTCGTCAATGGTTGCTTCGCCATCTTCCGATTTGCGGCGGTAGATTGAAAAAATGGTGCCCACAGCTACATTAACGTCAATATTGGATGAGCCATCCAGCGGATCGATTGCAACTATGTATTTAGCGTCTTTTGAAACTTCGGAATCGATGCAGATGTATTCGTCATTCTCTTCGGATACCACGATGCAACATTCGCCGCCGTTTTTTAGGGCAGCGATAAACTGTTCATTGGCATATACGTCAAGCTTTTTCTGGCATTCGCCCTGGACATTGGTCGATCCGGCTTCTCCAAGGATGTCGGCTAAACCGGCCTTGTTGACCTCGCGATTGACGATCTTGGCAGCGATGGCCAGGTCGCGCAGCAAGCGGGACAGTTCGCCTTTGGCGTATGGAAAATCGCTTTGCCTTTCAATTATAAATTGCCCTAAAGTTTTTACAGCCGACATACAATTTGTTTTGGTTTATGTAGCTGCTAATGCTTAAATCATCATGGCTCGCTACGGGTTATACTATAATATCTTAACTTCAAACAAAAGTATCCGTGCCTTATTACAAGATCAAACTTTAAGCCCTTAAAATTTACTTAATCGTTGTCGTTAATATTGTGTAAACCTGCATTATATGCCTAAATCGCTCACAGGAATAAGCATTTTGGGAACATTCGGATTTATATGATTCCGGGTATCATATTATTCTAAAAATATCATATCGCTGAGGGCATCTCATAAGCGATGATAACATCCTACAATGACTTGCTTATATCATATAAGATGGGTATCGGCACGCCCGATACATTTGTTATCGAAAAATCTGAATTTTTTAAGCGAGGCATTTGCCCAAATTATCCCTGGGAGCCTTAAATACCAATTATATTCAGAATAGTGTTGTGTGTGCCCAATTGAGATAATATGACAAATGACTTTTCGCGTCCCCTGTCCATGCATTTTCCAGGCAAACTGGTTTTTGGCAATGGCACGCTTATGAATCTGCCCGAACAGATCGTTAACACCGGCAGTAAAAAAGCATTTATTATAACAATTGAGCCGCTGCTCGAAGGTTTGCAGGCATTTCTTTCACAGCTCACTTCATCAGGCATTAGCTACTCGATCAATACCGGTATTACGCAGGAACCCTATTACAGTGATTTCGAAAAGCTGTTAACAGAAGCTGAAGCCACTAATCCCGACATCGTTATCGGTATCGGTGGAGGAAGTGTGCTGGATGTTGCCAAACTCGTTGCTGCATTAACCGGCAATCGCCAACCCTTAGTCGAAATAGCTGGCATCGGACTACTTAAAAGCCGGGCTAAAAAATTGGTTTGCATACCTGCAACATCAGGCACAGGAAGTGAAGTCTCGCCAAACGCGATATTGATCGATGACGCCGACGATCAGAAGAAAGGATTTATCAGTCCTTACCTGGTACCGGATATTGTCTATGTTGATCCGCTGCTGACGATCAGTGTCCCTCCAGCTGTAACTGCGGCCACAGGGCTGGATGCATTAACGCATTGCCTTGAGGCTTATACCAATAAGTTCGCCCAGCCTTTTATCGATATGCATGCCTTCGAAGGTATGCGGCTTATAGCGGAGAATCTTGTCGAGGCTGTGAAAAATGGCCACAATAAAGAGGCACGCAGCAAAGTTGCTATGGGGAGTCTATTAGGCGGCTTTTGCCTGGGACCTGTGAATACTGCAGGCGTTCACGCGCTGTCCTATCCGTTGGGAAGCATGTTCCATCTGGCTCATGGCTTGTCGAATGCGTTGCTATTGCCTTACGTAATGGAGTTCAACATGGAATCGGCGCCGGCAAGGTATGCTGATGTTGCCGTGGCGCTTGGCTGTCAGAGAGAAAGCAACGATATCGATACTGCAAAAAAAGGTATCGAAAAAATAAGACAGCTAATTGAAGATTGCGGCATACCGGCAAGGCTAAGTGAACTTTCAATACCAAGGGAAACTTTGCCCGAAATGGCAAAAGACGCCTTAAAAATTCAACGTCTGCTAAAAAATAACCCAAGAGAAATAAAAGAAGAGGATGCGATATATATCTACAACGAAGCATACTAAACCGAATGAATAATAAAAAGAAATACAGCGGCGTCATTGTACCGGCCGTAACGCCGCTTACCCAAAACCTGAAACTGGATCACGAGGCGCTCGGGAAAATGTTCAACTATTTTCATGAGCACCATGTAATGCCTTTCATCAATGGTACCACCGGCGAATCTTCTTCTCTCTCACTTGATCTGAAAAAAGAGTATATCATCGCTTCCTGCAAACTAAAATCGGCGGGCGATTTACTGTATGCGGGCATATCGGCCAATTGCTTCGAGGAATCGGTAACGCTGGCAAAAGTGGGGTTTGATAACGGCGCCGACGCGGTTGTCGCCATGTTGCCCTCCTATTATATTCTCTCTGAGGACCAAATGAAGAGGTACTTCGAGGAACTTGCTGAGGCAATCCCCGGTCCAATCATCATCTACAACATTCCGTTAACAACCCGCATGTCGATTCCGCTGCATATCATAGATGAGTTGAGTCAGCATGAAAAGTTTATCGGCACCAAAGATTCGGAACGCAGCGAGGAACGATTGAGAGAATCGCTCAAGCTGTGGTCTTCACGCGAGGATTTCTGTCATTTCCTGGGTTGGGCGCCGAAATCAGCCGAGGCATTGATTAACGGAAGCGATGGCCTGGTGCCCAGCACCGGCAATTTCTGCCCGGGAATTTATGACGAAATGGTTAATGCAGTAAAAGCATCCGATCATGAACGTGCCCTTAAGCTGCAAAAAATATCCGATGCGTTCGGGGATATTTACCAAAGAGGCAAATCGCTCGGCGAATCACTTTGGGCGCTAAAAGTGCTGATGAATGAAGCCGGCCTTTGTGCCGAATATATTGCGCCGCCGCTGTATCCGCTTAGCGACGAAGAAAGAGAAAAACTCCTCAAGAATTATCGCCACGCTATTGAAAAAAACAGTTTACGCTTAAATGTCAATACAAATGTTTGATAATCCCATTATAGGCATTACCATGGGCGACCCCGCAAGTATAGGCCCCGAGATTGCGGTTAAAGCATTGCTAAATCCCGAAGTTTACGAGGTATGCAATCCGGTGCTGGTGGGTGATGCCGGCGTATTCAACGATATTATAAAACGGCTCCGCCTCAACGCGACTGTCAATATTATCAAATCGGTATCTGAAGCGAAATTCGAATTCGAAGCGCTCGATGTTCTCGATCTTCATAATGTAAAACTGAATAAACTGGCATTTGGCCAGGTATCAGCCATGGCTGGTGAAGCAGCATTTGCGGCAGTAAAAAAAGTGATCGACCTGGCGATGGCGGGTGAAGTTGACGCTACAGTTACTGGCCCAATCAATAAAAAATCGATCAACGAGGCTGGGCATCATTTTGCCGGGCATACCGAGATATATGCGCATTATACCAATACGCCGAAATACGCCATGCTGCTGGTTGAGGACAACCTGAAGGTGATCCATGTTTCAACCCACGTTTCACTGCGCCAGGCCTGCGACCTTGTAAAAAAAGCACGCATACTGGAAGTAATTGAGCTCCTGTATAACGGCATGAACAGCCTGGGCGAAACCAATCTTAAAATTGGCGTTGCCGGGTTAAATCCTCACGCGGGTGACAGCGGCTTGTTTGGCACAGAGGACGACCAGGAAATTTTGCCTGCCGTTGAAGAAGCAAAACTACTCGGCTACAACGTTGAAGGTCCAATCCCTCCCGACACGCTGTTTGCCAAAGCGGCTACCGGCGCTTACGGTGGTGTAGTGGCCATGTATCACGACCAGGGGCATATTCCTTTCAAACTTGCGGGCTTTAAATGGGATCCTGAGAAAAAACAAATGGAAAGCGTTAAGGGTGTAAACATCACCCTTGGCCTGCCTATTATACGCACGTCGGTTGATCATGGAACTGCTTTTGAGATTGCCGGAAAAGGTATTGCCAGTCCAGATGCTATGTTGCTGGCGATTGAGTCGGCAGTACAATTGAGCCGGTACAGGAAACAAATCATCGTGTGATGATAGCGGTAATAGCTGACGATCTGACCGGCGCTGCCGAAATAGGCGGACTAGGATTGCGCTATGACCTGAATATTGAGATCGTTTGCAGCAATGACCTGAAATCGGATGCCGATCTGCTGATCATATCAACCGATACCCGCTCGATCCCGGAGAAAGAGGCATTGGTGGCAACAGAGCTATTAACAGCAAAACTCTCTGAAATAAAGCCGGGCCTGGTGTTCAAGAAAGTTGATTCGGTGCTTCGCGGCCACGTGCTAGGGGAACTGGCCGTTCACCTCCAACATCTCCACCTCAAAAACGCCCTGCTTGTACCGGCCAATCCGGCCCTGGGTCGGACCATAAAAAATGGCCGGTACTTTATTAATGACCACCCTATTCATTTGACAAGCTTCGCGTGTGATCCGGAGTTCTCGATTACAAGTCCGGAAGTGCATGATATGTTGAGGGTTGATAAAGCTGCAATCCATATCCGCAAAAACAGCGACGAGTTACCAGAGCATGGAATAATCGTAGGTGAATGCACAACGGAAGAAGAAATAACCAAATGGATAAAGCGTGCCGACAAGGAGACGCTTCTTGCCGGTGGAGCGGGTCTTTTTAAAGCATTGCTCGAATCGCTTAATTTGCGTCGCAGGTCGGTGCAAAATAATAAACCTGAATTAAGCTATCCGGCTTTATTTGTATGCGGAAGCACTTTTGATAAGAGCCAGGTGGCCATTGCCAAGATAAAGAGTGACGACGGACCAGTAAGCTATATGCCTGCTGAGATAGTAACTTTGCCAAAGCCATCGGAAAAAGCATTTGATGCCTGGGCGGATGAAATTGCGGCTTTATTAAAGGTGCATGGAAAGGCGATCATAGCGATTCATCATGATGTTGCTGTCAACACGGCAATAACCGCGTCCGGCCTTCGTAATAAAAAGGCGATGGTTGTGAAAAAAGTATTTGAGCGGATTACGATAAAAGAGCTGTTGATAGAAGGCGGCTCGACAGCTGCAGCCATTATAAACCGCTTAAAATTCAACCGGCTGATACCGGTAAGCCAGCTTGGCCCCGGCGTAATAAAATTAAAAGCGATTGGCCGGGAAAATTTATTTTTGACTCTTAAACCGGGCAGTTACGAGTGGCCGGCTGATACCTGGAACTTCTGATCCGGAAAAATAATTTGATAACATGAGCAATCATCTGCAGGTACTTGACTACATTATTATTGCCATCTTTTTATTTTTTTCGATCTATTTTGGTTTCCGGTACTCCAAAAAACAGAACTCGACCAAAAGCTATTTTGCGGCCAACGGCAAAATTCCTTCCTGGGCAATAGGCCTTTCTATCCTTTCTACACTCATCAGCAGCATTACTTTTTTAGCTTATCCGGGCGAGGGTTATTCTTCCAACTGGATCCTATTAGTACAGGGGTTGATGGTTCCCATTGTGCTGTTGGCGATGGTATGGTTCATCGTACCGCTGTATCGAAAGGTTATCGGCCTAAGCACCTATGAATATTTCGAAAAACGATTTGGTTCCTTTGCACGATATTATAGTTCGCTGGGTTTTGTTTTTGCTCATTTTTCGAAGATGGGGACAGTCTTCTTTCTCCTGGCGCTGGCCCTGTCAAACATGACCGGGGTGAATACCATAGCTATTATTTCCGTCATTGGTGTGGTGATCATCGTACTGGCCTTACTCGGTGGAATTGAGGCGGTAATCTGGCTTGACGTGATACAGGGTTTTATGTTATTTGCCTGCGGTATTGCCTGTTTGCTTATCATTCTCTATTCAGTTCATGGCGGCCCGGCAACAGTATGGAACGTTGCTAAAGCAACCGGACATACAGGTTTCGGGCCTTATAATATCAATTTTAAGAAGCTCACGTTTGTTGTAATGGCTGTCAATGGCATATTTTACGGCATACAGAAGTATGGCACCGATCAAACCATTGTGCAGCGATATCTTACTGCCAAATCGGACAAATCAGCAATAAGGGCTTCGCTGATGGGGGTATTTTTGCTCGTACCTGTTTGGGCACTTTTCATGTTCATAGGCACCGGGCTTTTTGTTTTTTATCAGCAAAATCCTTTGCCGGCGGGTATTAAGCCGGATGCTGTTTTTCCGCATTTTATCGTGAGTAATATCCCTACGGGCGTTGTGGGGTTGATTATCGCCTCGCTTATCTCAGCCGCTGTATGCAGCCTGGGCGCTGATTTGAACTGTTTGGCTGCTGTTGGTGTGGAAGATTATTATAAAAGGATATTTCCCAATAAATCCGACAAAGAATACCTGAAAGTAGGCAAATGGATCGTTGTTGCGGCGGGAATAGCCTCTTTACTGATCGCAGCGCTTTATATCGAAGCAGGTGACGAAGGGGTGTTGGGTATCGTATTTACACTGTACGCAATATTTTCCGGCGGTATTGCAGGTATATTTTTACTCGGCCTTTTCAGTTCAAGAGCGAACAAACAAGGAATTACTATTGGCATCATCGCCTGCATCTTATTTACAGCTTACGCCGTTTTGACTTCAACTAAAATTGGCACCGGGCATGAGAAATATCTCCTAATGGATCTCGGCGAATTTAACTTCAGCCACAACAAACTGATGCTGGGTGTTTACAGTCATTTTGTGGTGATCGTTGTGGGATATGTTGCCAGCTTGTTTTTCCCGAAACCG
>JAICXZ010000579.1 GCA_025934475.1 Mucilaginibacter sp.
GGACAAGTTCTTCAACGAAGACAAAGTCATGTTCGCCGATCCGGCCTTCTTTAGCATGTTCGATTTTAAGCTGCTGAAGGGCGATGTCAAAACTGCACTGTCGGAACCCAATGAGATCGTATTTACAGAGGCTTCAGCCAAAAAATATTTCGGCAATAATGAACCGGTTGGCAAACTGGTAAAAGTAGGGAGTGACACCAATGTTTATAAGGTCACGGGAGTCGTTCAGGATGCCCCATCCAATTCGCAGATCAAATATGACTTTGTTGCGTCTTTTTCCTCGCTGCACGCCGATCAGGAGGATACTTACTGGGATGCAAATTACACGACTTATCTTTTGCTGAAGGATCCGCAATCTATCCAGGCATTGCAGGCCAAACTACCAGCCTTTATGAAGAAGGAAATGGAAAGTAAGGGAGCAACCATCAACTTTTACCTCGAGCCCTTTAAATGGATACACCTCCACTCGCAATACGACGGTTTTGAACCTAATAATAGCATTGCCTATATCTACATTATTGCGGTGGTCGGGATACTGATCCTCGTGATAGCATGTTTCACTTATATCAACCTGAGCACAGCAAGGTCGATTGAACGTGCAAAAGAAGTGAGCGTTCGTAAAGTGATCGGCGCCGAAAAAGGCCAGCTTTTCTGGCAATTTATTGGCGAATCAGCTTTGTTGTGTCTGCTCGCGGTCGGTCTTAGTTATGTCTTTTCGATGCTGGCCTTACCGTCCTTTAACAGCCTTACGCAAAGGGAACTACAATCAAGCACTTTGTTTTCGTTGCAATTTATAGCCGGTGTACTATTGATAGTCGGACTTGTAACCCTGTTAGCCGGCAGCTACCCGGCGCTGATCTTATCCGGATTCGACCCTATTAAAGGGCTTAAAGGCAGTTTTAAAAATACTTCGTCGGGCAAGGTGATGCGTAGCTCGCTGATCGTTTTCCAGTTTGTGATCTCGGTGTTCCTTATTGTGTCGACCTTTATTATGCAAAACCAGTTGTACTACATACAGCATAAGAAACTGGGATACGACCGGGATAACGTGGTCGTGTTGCCAATGGATCAATCGGTGGCCGACAAACTCACGCTTATCAAACAGGAATTCAAACAAGACCCATCTATAGTAAGTATTTCGCACTGCACATGGACGCCGGTAAATATTCTGAGCGGTTTCAATATGCGTTCGGCCACCATGCCCCAAAATTCGCAACTGGCGGTAACTGCCGAGCGCATTGACGAGGATTTTATAAAAACGGTGGGCCTGGATATCATTGCAGGCTCTAACATTACGCAGCAGGATATAAAGGATGTTTCGCACGAGAAAGATAATGTATATCATTTCATTCTCAATGAAGCTGCCGCAAAAGCGCTGGGCTGGAATAATCCGCAGGATGCCATAGGCAAAAGGATGTTCCTGGATGCGTCACGGCCGGGTTATGTTAAGGGCGTGATCAAAGATTTTCATTTCCAGTCGATGCACTATGCTATTAAACCCCTGGTATTGTTCCCCGGTCCGTATGGCCGTAATGTGCTTGTTAAAATAAGCGGACAAAACACACCCAAAACGATCGCATACATGAAAAGCAAATGGGGCGAATTGGTGCCGTCGATGCCCTTCTCCTATCGCTTCCTGGATGACGATTATAATAAACTGTATAACGCCGAGCTCCGCCTGGGCAAGGTGATGGATATATTTTCGGCTATTGCCATTGTGCTGGCCTGCCTGGGCTTGTTTGGCCTCTCATCATACTCCATACAGCAACGTATGAAAGAAGTTACCATCCGCAAGGTGCTGGGCGCTTCGGTTTCCAATCTCACTTTTGTGCTGTCGAAAAACTTTTTGCGCTTATCGCTGATTGCTATTGTGATTGCCTTTCCGGTTACATGGTACGCCATGAGTAAATGGTTGCAGGGTTTCAGTTATCGCATTGATATGGAATGGTGGATGTTCGCGGCGGCTGGCTCGTCTATATTGGTAATCGTGATTATTACCGTGAGTTTTCAATCGATTAAAGCGGCGTTTGCTAATCCGGTGAAGACGCTGAGGATGGAGTGATTTATTTTGACAGACTCATGGGATTGACGTACTTCAAACCTTTGACCCGCAGAAAATCTTTATTGTTATCGGCAAGCAGAGTTAAGCCATTGACAATTGCAGTAGCCGCAATGATCGCATCTGGTATTTTCAATTTATAGGATTTCCTGATTCGAATAGTCTCGTGTATAATTTCGTGTGTTATGCCTACAACAGTCGAATTTGCAATAAATAATTGATAAACAGCCAAATCGTCAGGATTTGTTGGATTCCAGGCTTGCAATTCGATTTCAGTGATGAAAGAAATGATAGATTCCGTATCAACTATTTCATCCAGAAAGGAGAGACTAGCAGAAGGGAAATTTCGTTTAAATACTTGATAACGCCTGACGTATCAATTAAATATCTCTCTGCCATTCGTCACGAATCGCTTTTAATTGATTGTCAATATCTTCATTACTCATGTGCGTTTCTATTTTTTTCCGCAACGAAGATACATTGGTTGATGACTTGATAACACGAATCAAATTAAGATCTTCAAGCTCTTTTAGTAACCTGTAAGCTTTCTGATTGGTCAATTCTATAACGTAGGTTTCCATAGCGGTTATCCCTTTAAACGAATTTTACTTCGTAAAGCAAATTTACAAATTAAAAGTTCAACCTGTTAATAACTTATTGTTGCTCTTGCTACACAATAATTAAACAATTACTTTTGCACCACTGTAATTACTATACCATGGCACACGCACACGACGAAAAAGAAAAAGAAGTAAACGTAGAAAACCTGTACTACCTGGTGGCCTTAGCTTGCGGTGTATTCACCGGCTGGATCATTGACAAAGGCTGGATCTGGGTTCTTGTAGGCGCCGTGCTTGGACTTTTAACGGCCGCATTATTCTTACGCGTATTTGTACGTGGCCGTGAAGAACGTTGATCCTGATCTGCCATCATTCATAAAAAGCTGGAACCAGTTTTACGGTATTGTTATCGTATGGCTGGTTTTTTTGATTTTAGCCTTTTCGCTCATCACTGTGTCATTTAAGTAATCTTTGTAGATTATTTCGCTTAACTTGCCCAAAAACTGCTGATATTCACCGCAAGCTTTTTGCTTTCAGCTTTAACCTTTTAGCTTAAAAAATGAGTTTAGCCGACTGGATCGTACTGGCCGTTACCATATCGGGTATCGTCGCGTATGGCATTTGGAAAAGCGGGCGTCATCAAAACATCGACCAGTTCCTCGTCGGCGGGCGATCTATGCCCTGGTACACTGTTGGGCTTTCCGTAATGGCCACGCAGGCAAGCGCAATTACATTCTTATCAGCTCCCGGGCAAGCTTTTTCAGA
>JAICXZ010000787.1 GCA_025934475.1 Mucilaginibacter sp.
CAATCTGCATTCTTTCGCCCATTTTTTGGAACACTACATCGTCAATCTTATCGATCTGAGAACGAAGTTCAGCTAAAACATCTTTAGCCGCGCCCTGCAGTTCTGGTTTACGCAGTGTCAGGCGGTCGATGATATCAGCCAAAGCAGAAGGCGTAACTTGTTGTTTAGCGTCGGTCCATGCAATACTTGGGTCGATGTGCGATTCCATCATCAGGCCCTGCATATCAAGGTCGAGCGCTTTTTGAGCAACATAGCCCAGCAGTTCGCGGTTACCGCAGATGTGGCTTGGGTCGTTAATGATAGGCAGATTAGGCGCATGCGTTTTCAGGTTGATGGCCATATCCCACATTGGTTCGTTACGGAAAGCAGATTTTTCGTGCGATGAGAATCCACGGTGAATAGCAGCCAGCTTAGTGATGCCGGCACCGTTGATACGCTCCAAAGCACCGATCCACAATGACAGATCAGGGTTTACAGGGTTTTTAACCATAACCGGAACGTCAACACCTCTTAAAGCGTCGGCAATTTCTTGTACGGTGAACGGATTCACAGTTGAACGTGCACCTACCCAAAGGATATCAACACCGGCTTTCAAAGCTTCTTCAACGTGTTTAGCGTTTGCTACTTCCACGGCTGTCGGCAAGCCGGTTTCTTCTTTGGCGCGTTTCAACCACTCAAGGCCGATGCTACCAATGCCTTCAAATTCACCCGGACGGGTACGCGGTTTCCAGATACCAGCGCGCAACGCGGTTACTTTACCGGTTTGGGCCAGCAGGTGAGCGGTGGCTACCAGTTGCTCTTCAGTCTCGGCGCTGCATGGGCCGGCGATCAGAAGGGGCGCAGATTTCGCCTGGATCCAGGACTCAAGCGGCTGTATGTTTAATTCAATTTTCATCTTATTTATGTTGTTTACGGAGTTTACGATTTAATTATTTAACCACTTTCTTAACGCTTATGTACTTGCGGGTTATCTTTTCCTGGGCGCGGAATTTCTGCTCGCGCTCGTTTTGCATGCCTTCATCCTCGTGGCGAGGATATTCGCCCAAAATGTTGAAGTTGTGCGTATACTTCAGCACCTGCCTGATGGCGGTATCGTACTGTTTGTTGTTTTCCCATTCAACATCCACGTAAAAATTATACTCATTACGTTTACCCAGCACCGGCATCGACTGTATCTTGCTCATGTTAATCTCCTGATCGGCAAAAACCTGCAACACTTTGGCCAGCGCGCCAACCTGGTTGCTTACCTGGAAGCAGAGCGAAGCTTTGTTGTTTTCCTTTTTCTCTACATTCTCATGAGTGGTAAGGATCAGGAAACGGGTAAAATTCTTTTTATTGGATTCGATGCGACGCTCCAGGATATCCAGTCCATACAATTTGGCCGCAAGGGTATTGGCGATAGCGACAGTATCAGTCAGCTGCTCTTCGCGGATACGTTTGGCGCAGGCGGCAGTGTCACTGCTTTCAACCACTTTCAGATGCGGGTATTCGTCAAAGAAATCGACACACTGGCGGATGGCGATAGGGTGCGAGGTTACATATTTAATATCCTCGAACTTAACGCCGGGCAGCGCCATAAGGTGTAACTGTATGGGCAGGTAAACTTCGCCAACCACCGGGAAGTTGTAGCTCATCATCAGCGAGTAGTTGGGCAAGATGCTCCCCGCAATGCTATTTTCGATCGCCATAACCACATAATCGGCATCGCCATTTTTGAGTGCATCAAATGTTTGTTTGAACGAATTGCATTCGATGGTTTGAATGTCTTCGCCGAAATGCAGGAAGGCGGCTTCTTCGTGGAAGGAGGCGCGTATTCCCTGGATAGCTACTCTTGGTCGTTTTTCCTTCATAAACCCTGTTTAAGCAAAAAGTCCCGGCTATTTCTGGCCGGGACTTTTCAGTTTCTTCTTATATGTTCTGTGTACATATTAGTCCCGGCTCTTACTGGTAAAGTAAAAGTAGTAGCCGTAAAAATATGCGTTGTTAAACTTCATTGTTTTGTTTATGCCGTAAATGTACGCGAAAAAAGTATATCGTCAATAGAAAATTTTATTTTTTTGAAAAAATGGAGGTTGAACAGAATTTTATTTGCTGCAGACGTTGTCGATTGCGACTGCGATCAGGGAACATAAACTAGGTTTATTCGTCTAGGTTCTGTATTATAAAACTTCCCATTTTCGTAACTACCACACGCGATTTCTTTTATGTGCTGAATATGATTTATTCGATAGTCATCTCTGTGATATTTGGTATCA
>JAICXZ010000381.1 GCA_025934475.1 Mucilaginibacter sp.
CATCCAGCCTGCTGCCCATACCTTTTTCATGAAGCAAAGCTACTGCAGCCTGAAAAGCTATAAAGTCGCCCATGCGGCTCATGTCAATACCATAACAATCAGGGTAACGTATTTGCGGGGCAGATGATACCACCACTATTTTTTTAGGACCTAAACGGTCCAGAATTTTCAATATGCTTTGCTTTAATGTAGTACCACGTACTATCGAGTCATCTAATACAACCAAAGTATCCGCGTCTCTTTTTATCAAGCCGTAGGTACTATCATAAACGTGCGCTACCATTTCCTGCCGGTCGGCATCCTGGGTAATAAATGTGCGCAGCTTAACGTCTTTTATGGCGATCTTCTCCACCCGTGGCGCCATCGCAAGCACTTCGCTCAACTCCTCGTCGGATATTTTGTCTTCGCGGTTCAGCAGGCGTTCGCGCTGAATTTGCTTAACATATTTGTGTATGCCTTCAACCATGCCGTAAAAAGCAACTTCGGCGGTGTTGGGTATGTAGGAAAATACGGTGTTTTTTACATCGTGACCGACATTTTCCAGTATCTGGTCGCACAAAAGGCGGCCAAGTTGTTTGCGTTCGCGATAAATGGAAGCATCGCTGCCGCGCGAAAAATAGATACGCTCGAATGAGCAGGATTTTTTTTCACGCGGATCACTCACCATTTCTTCGGTAATGCGGCCGCTTTTCTTTACGATGAGCGCATGACCGGGTTTTATCTCTTTTATGTCGTCCAGCGAAATATTGAAAGCCGTTTGCAGCGCAGGGCGTTCCGAAGCAGCCACTACGATCTCATCATTCTGGTAATAATAGGCAGGACGGATTCCCGAAGGGTCGCGCATTACAAACGCATCGCCATGGCCAAGTATACCGGCAATGGTATAGCCGCCATCCCAGTTTTTGGCTGATTTGCGCAGAATTTTGGCAACGTCCATATCGTTGGCGATCAGCTTGCTGATCTCGATATTGTCGTCGAGCCCCTCGCGCTTATATTGGTCGAATAGTCCCTGGTTTTCGGTATCCAAAAAGTGGCCGATCTTTTCCAGAACAGTAACCGTATCGGCTTGTTCTTTCGGATGCTGGCCCAGTTCGTATAGCTGACGAAGCAATTCGTCAACATTGGTCATGTTAAAATTCCCGGCAATAACCAAATTACGCGTCATCCAGTTGTTTTGGCGCAGGAAGGGATGGCAGTTTTCGATGCTGTTTTTGCCATGTGTGCCATACCGCAGGTGTCCCAGCAAAACCTCCCCTATAAAGCTTACATTATGCTTCAGCCAGTCGGCGTCCTCCATTTTGGAGGGATCGTTTTTTTGTATGTCGACGAACTTTTTCTGGATGTATTCAAAAATATCAGATACCGCGTTTGGCGCCATGGAGCGGTGCCGGCTGATGTAGCGGTGGCCGGGTTCTATATCCAGCTTAATGGTAGCAACGCCGGCGCCATCCTGGCCGCGATTATGCTGTTTTTCCATTAAGAGGTAGAGTTTGTTTAATCCGTACAGCGCCGTTCCGTACTTCTGCTGGTAATATGAAAGTGGCTTTAGCAGGCGGATGAATGCCACACCGCATTCATGTTTTATCTGTTCACTCATGACTGGGAATGAGCACGCAAAGGTATACTTTAATGTTGAAACTTTTAAATTAACAATGTCATAATTGTGCATTAATGAAGCGCCTGTTTTGTTGATTAAGTTGAAGGGGTTGATTAGGTTGAATTTAGTTGAAAACGGCGATGGATTTACTAAATTTACCGTTCTGCAAATCAATAAAGCCATTATGAAGAAATTATATTTTGCGTTTTCCCTTGCGCTTACTGCCTTAATCGGATCCGCTGATGCACAATCCGGGCAACCGCTTTTTACCTCGCCCATCGGCGTTCAGGCTTATACTTATCGCGATAGCTGGGGCAAAGGTGTTGTGCCGGTGCTGGATACTTTAAAGGCGCTGGGCATAACCGAAATTGAAGGCCCAGGGCCTAAGATCGTCTCTGCAGAGGAATTTAAGGCGATGGCTGCGGAGCGTGGCATCACTATACCGTCCATCGGCGCCGATTATAATATGCTGAAGACCGACATTTATGATATCATCGACCTGGCAAAAACCTTTGGCGCCACTTATGTGATGTGCGCCTGGATACCGCACGGAAACACTTTTACCATCGACGATGCGAAAAAGGCAGTTGAAGATTTTAACCGGGAAGGGAAGATCCTGAAGGATTACGGCATCACCTTGTGCTACCACGACCACGGCTATGAGTTTGGCCCTTATGGTGACGGGACGCTGTTTGATTACATCGTTCAAAACACCAACCCGGATTACGTTTCTTTCGAAATGGATATTATGTGGACTTTCCACGGTGGGGGCGATCCTGCCAAACTGCTTTTGAAATACCCCAACCGCTGGAAGCTGGTACACCTGAAAGATATTAAAAAGGGTGTAGCCAATGATTTATCCGGCGGCACACCAACTATTAACAACGTTGCTCTTGGCACCGGGCAGATAGACTACCGCGCGGTGTTAGCTGCCGCGAAAAAGATAGGCATTCAGCATTATTTTATCGAGGATGAAAGCTCTGCTCACGCAGCGCAAATGCCGGTAACGGTAGCCTACCTGCGAAACCTGAAGGAATAACTAAGTCAGGCGAACTCTCGAAGTTTTTAAAAAAATGCATCGACTTTTATGATTTAACTCCGGTTTTTATGTAGATTTTGCCGCCGTACAAGTGTACAGCTTTTATCGTCTCTTGCTGTACAGCTTTTTTGCAAGCCGATGATAATCAGAGTTTTTCTAAATACTGCTGACACGGTTGTGTCAGTAAAACAGCGGTTTTTGGAAAAAAAGCTGTACACTTTTGTACAGTTTTGTACAGCGAATTAATCAAAACTGCGAGTTGTTAAAAAAGTACAAGAAGTACTATTCGGATCCATATAAAAATTTAGTCTGTATTGTCCTAATCGATACTAATTAATGACCCTTCCGCGTAGATATAATGACATCCAAACTGAGGTGAGGCTTTCCAATCGTTACATTGGCCTTGTTTTGGGATGTGAGGCAATTTTAATCCTTGTGTTTTACGTCTTAGGTAAATATGCGCCTAAATACGAGTTGCAGCAGTTAGTGGGCTTTTGTTTGATTATAGTTTTCGGCATGAATTGGCTCGCCAATTGGGCCAGACGCCTGAAGAAAAAGATAATTTTTAGCTTCAACGATCAGTTATCTATTCAAATCTTTGACAGGAACCCTGAAAGGTTATAGAAGATTATCAAATCCCTTATACGGATATTAAATCCTTTTACCTGGCATCAGGCCGCGAAGGAACTTGTATTTTTAAAATAAGACGATTCTCGGACAAGCCGCTTAAAATTGTGCTGCAAGCTAATGAAAATTGGGGGGACGTTACGGGTTACAAGATCGCTTCGGAAATTGTTGCGAGAATTAAGCAGATCAATCCGGCAATTGCCTGATCACAAATAGAAACTGGTCATTAGAAATGTTATGAAACTGCATTAATTGAAATAGCGGACACGTGATGTCCGTAGCTTAGCCTCCACGCTGTTCGATTTCTGCGACTTCGAACCAATATGTTGGTAATCTCTGACTACCAATGAGCGTCTCATTCGGGCGCAGATGCCAACGCGTTAAAGCGTTTAGCCATACAGACTCGGGTTAATTCCGAGGCCTTTTTATTTTAGTTCGAGGCAAATGCCAAGAACAGAACGAGCGCTTCGCATTAACGATTGAAGTGGATACCGGCCTGCGCTTAAGGCCCGCCAGGCGTATGAGCGTAAAGCGTGACCACCGCCCCGATGACTACTGGGGCGGCCGGCGGCGGGAATACCGGCAATAAGGCGCGAAGAGCTTATCCTGTATTGCGGACAATGCTGTAACAAGCTTTTCTGTAAAACAAGCATCCTGTACCGCAACCGCACGAGCAATTGTGTCAAAACCGGACGCCAGTTAATATTATCACGTTATTAACATGCTTAAAAACAAATAGTTGCCTGTTTGGCATAGCTTTTAATAACTAAAGCATTAAATCGGATTAACTTTCATCCCATGATCAAAAACTATCTAAAAATTGCGTGGCGCAGCCTGGCGAGGCAGCGGATGTACAGCATTATCAATATTTCGGGGCTGGCGTCTGGGCTGGCGGTTTGTATGCTGATCATGCTGTATACAGCACATGAGCATAGTTATGATCGTTTTCATCAAAATGCCTCGCGCATATTTAAGCCGATAGGGCGCATGAAGGTAGATGGCAATGTGTTTGGCCTGCCCACACAAAGCTATGTTACCGGGCCGATGGTGAAGGACGCTTGCCCGGCTGTGCAGGCCTGCGTGCGTACGCTGAACTACTTTGAGCCGGCGGTGGTAAGTAACCCGGAGCATCCCGACAAAAAGTTCTCCGAAAAGAACCTGTATTTTACTGATGCAGGCTTTTTCGATATGTTTTCGTTTAAGCTGCTGTCGGGTGAGCCGAAGCAGGTGC
>JAICXZ010000570.1 GCA_025934475.1 Mucilaginibacter sp.
ACTTCCTGGTCGAGGAAAACATATTCAAAGGGTACGCCCGGAAGGTCTTTTTGCCATATTTTTTCCATTTTACTTAGAAGCGAGTGGTAATCGGTAGTGTTTACCGAAACTGTCATGAATGAAAAATAGTTGCCCGGGTTGCCATTATGGAATATCATAAATGGGCCAACCTCACCATGCAGTGAATCATAGTTGAAATCTTTCATCACGCCGATGATATCGAAGTGACCAATGGAACCATTAAAAAACTTGCTGAACAGTCGTGCTCCAACTGCTTTTTCAGGGGTTAGGCCAAGGCGTTTGCATAAAGTCTCATTGATAAGCGTTTTTGAGGTATCCTTTACATCGAAATCACGGCCGGCAATAATTTTAATATCGTTGGCCTTTACAAATCTCTCATCGGCAGCCATATTTTCGGCATCTACAGCGGTTGATGCATTGCCTCCGGCACGGTACACAGGAAAATCGTTGCCTGTATGATGAGTCAGATAATTGTCGCATTGGCTTGCATATTTTACCTCCGACAATTGCTGAAGGTCGGTCGCAAGTGCGGCCGCCTTTTGTCGGCCCAGATCTGTGTAAAAGTTAAAGACCAGCTTTTGATTTTGATTGAAACCGAGGTCTTTATTTTTTATGTAATTGAGCTGGCTGTAAATTATAATGATCGATGTAATTAACCCGATAGATAAAAAGAACTGGAACACAACCAACGAACGTCGTATGCCAGATGCCGAAATATGGTTGGTGAAGTTGCCCTTCATCACCTTGATGGCCTGGAAGGCTGATAAATAAAATGCCGGGTAGCTGCCGGCCAAAACACCGGTGATCAATACGATACCGGCCAGCATGAGCCAGATACTAGAATGGCTGAAGAAAGTAAGCTGGACATTGGTTTGGGTGATCTGATTAAGATAAGGCAAAGCCATTATAAGAAGAGGTAGCGCCAGCGTTACGCCGATCAACGTCAATAAGAACGATTCACCCAAAAACTGCTTGACCAGGTCGTTGCGTTCAGCGCCTACAACTTTACGCACACCTACTTCCTTGGCTCGTTTAGAAGCACGGGCGGTAGACAAATTCATGAAATTGATACACGCGATCAACTGGATCATGATGGCAATGCCCGCCAAAATGTAGAGCAACATAGGACTGATGGTCTTGCTAATTTCAAACTCGTAGCCGGGTGTAGTATGTATTGAGGCAATAGGCTGCAAATGCAGGACTTTGGTCATCCCAATTGCCTTGAGATCCTGGGCCCCATGTTTTTGCAGGAATACGGGCAGTTTTTTCTCAAAGGCTGCAGCGGTAGTGCCTGGACGGAGTTTAATGTACGAGACCGCAATGTTGTTACCTGCCCATTGCGAATTATTCATTATAAACTTACCGAAACCGCCGCTACGCATCGTTACGAAAATATTGGCATGGATGTGCGTTTTGCCCAGGCTCTCGTCTACTACGCCGTTTACTTTGAAATCGTGCTTACCATAATTGTTGTCAATAGTGATCACCTTCCCTACCGGATCGTCGTTGCCAAAAAGTTTAATAGCCAACGGCTTCAATAAAACTACGGAATAAGGCTCTGCTAAAATATCGTGAGTGTTCTTGCCATAGACAAAGTGGTAGGACAACACATCAAAAAATGTTGAATCGACATAAACCAATCCATTTTCATCGAACAACCTGTCCTTGTACTTCAGCATGCTGCGGTTGTTGCCAAAGAGGTCTGAAGAGATAAGGCGAGTATATTGAACCACCTCAGGGAAATCGCGCCTAACGGCAGGTGCTATTGGCGGCGAAGCGCTGGCTGAATGGTGCTTGTCGCCTGTAAGTTCTATCGAAGAGGTTATGCGGTAAATATCCTGAACATCCTTGTGATGCTTATCATAGCCAAATTGGTCCTGAACATATAGTAAAATGTAAAGACAGCAAAGTGTGCCAACGGCGAGGCCGATGATGTTAATTAAGCTGAACGTTTTATTCTTCAGCAAAAAACGAACTGCGGTTTTGAGATAACTTTTGATCATGGCAGTGGTTCATTAGTTCAATGATTCATTGGTATTTCTTAGTCCGGAAGTCCGTGAAAGTCCGCATAAGTCCGAAAGATTATCTTTAGACTGCCAACTGCTACTCTGACCTCAAACTTTTCACCGGATTCGCCAAAGCGGCCCTAATCGCCTGCGAGCTTATCGTGATCAATGCGATCAAAATTGATCCTAATCCTGCAATCGCAAATATCCACCATTCAATCGGCACATGATAATTGAAATTTTGGAGCCATTTGGTCATTGCCCACCAGGCTACCGGCGAGGCTACGACGATAGAAATCACTACCAGTTTGATAAAATCGCCGGATAAAAGGGCTGTGATGTTGCCAACGCTGGCGCCCAGTACTTTCCGGATACCAATCTCTTTTACCCGGTTTTCGGCCATGTAAGCTGCCAAACCAAACAAGCCCAGGCACGATATAAAAATGGTGAGCCCGGCAAATAAAGTTGACAATGAGCCATCCCTTTGCTCGGTTTTGAACTTCAACGCGTATTGTTCGTCGGCGAAGTAATACTCGAACGGGTATTGCTGATTATTTTGCTTAAATATTTTTTCGGCCATGGCCAGGTTAACCGCTGCAGTATTGGCGGGGTTTAGCCTGAAATGAACTACCGGATAACCAGTTGTAAGACCGTATACGACCATGGGCTGTACAGGATCATAAGGCGACTCAATAATGAAATCCTTAAGTATACCCACCACATGAAGATTTGAGCCAAATTGACCTCTTATCGTTTTCCCGATAGGGTCTTTAATATGCATGGCTTTTACAGCCGTTTCATTAAGCAATACTGCGGTGCTGTCCGTTACATAGGTATCCATATCAATGTCTCTGCCCTGCAATATCTTTGCACCGGTTGTTTTTGCAAAGCCGGCATCAGCCTGGAATAGCAAAAAATTGATCTTCTTGTCCGATTCGGTACTTCCCGGCCAGGATAGGCCCGTTGTGGTGCCCCAAACCCGTGTAATGGGCGAAAATGTTTTCGTAACTGATACAGCAGCGCCGGTGCTTAATAATTCATGTTTAATAACGGCATAGTTTTTCTGTACATCACCCTGCGAAAAAATGTAAACCAGGCCGTTTTTCGCGTAACCTGTATCACGGTCCTGCGCAAACTGTAACTGGCTCTTAACAACAATGGTACATATAATGAGGACAATAGCGAAAGTAAATTGCAACACCACCAGGACTTTACGTGGCGTCACCAGGGTGTTCATTTTTTTAAAAGTGCCTTTTAACACCTCCGCCGGGCGGAAAGACGACAGATAAAATGCAGGGTAACTTCCCGCGAGCAATCCTGTGAAAAGGATAAATGCTACAGAAAATCCCCACCAGTACGGATTGGCAAAATCTATAGCCAACTGCACACCTACTACTG
>JAICXZ010000188.1 GCA_025934475.1 Mucilaginibacter sp.
GAATATTTCAGGCGCCTGTTGTGCAACCTGTTTGCCGAAGATATCGAAAATGGCGAACTACCTGCCGATATCGAGTGGACTGGAAAAATCATACAAGATATTTGTTATCACAACGCCTGCAATTACTTTAAGCTCTAACTGCCAGCCTGTTCGGATCGTCATTGAGGCTGGCGGCCGGTTTTCATCAATGCGATCCATATTAACGAAAACACTCCAACGTTGGAGTGTTTTTAGTTTACGATTTGCTTCCGTATTAGTACACAGCCGCTAATTTTGTTGATTGTCAAATTGACATTATAGGTCGACTAACATTAAACGACACTTTTATAAACACCTTCGAATTATTTAGCGAATGCTCAACATAAAAAGATGCTTTTGGATTGCCACCTGCTTACTCGCTTGCTGGATTAGCGCTTCGGCACAAACGCAGCCGTATTCGTGGGAACATTTGCCAAGGGCGCTTGTGCCGCATTTTAAAAAAGACACCATCAACATCACCCGTTATGGCGCAAAGGCCGATGGTATCACGCTCAACACCAAAAGCATCAACAAAGCCATTGACGAGTGCAGTGCTAAAGGCGGCGGCGTTGTACTGGTTCCCCAGGGCTTGTGGCTCACTGGGCCAATCGTTTTAAAAAGCAATATCAACCTGCATATCGACCGGGCTGCATTGTTGCAGTTTACGGATGATAAAAGTCGATACCCGCTGATCGAGGGAAATTATGAAGGCCATGCGGCCGTTCGTAATCAGTCGCCTATTTCAGGTACTGATCTCGAAAATATCGCCATTACAGGTGAAGGCACTATTGACGGGCACGGTGAAGCCTGGCGCGCCATAGGTAAAGACCGGCTGACGGCCCAGGAATGGGACGCACTTGTAGCCTCGGGTGGCGTGGTTAGCGAAAACGGGAAAGCGTGGTACCCTTCTCAAAGCTATGTCAACGGTTTAAAAACTCCTGACGCAGGCGTGATTGCACCAGGGAAAAGTCTGAAAGATTATGAATCGATGAAGGATTTCTTCCGACCCAATCTGCTGGTGCTCACTAATTGCAAAAATGTTCTTTTAGAGGGTGTTACTTTTCAGAATTCACCTGCATGGTGCCTGCACACATTGATCTGCCAGGATCTTACCCTGCAAAATGTTCGCGTACGCAACCCGTGGAATGCACAGAATGGTGACGGTATCGACGTGGAATCCTGCAAAAATGTATTGATAGAGGGCAGTACTTTCGATGCCGGCGATGATGGTATTTGTATCAAATCGGGACGTGATGAAGAAGGTCGCCGCAGAGGCAAGCCGACTGAAAACGTGATTGTAAGGAATGATGTGGTTTATCGTGCACACGGTGGCTTTGTGATAGGCAGCGAAATGTCAGGCGGCGCGCGAAATATCTTCGTGTCCGACTGCACCTTTATCGGTACTGATGTTGGCTTACGCTTCAAAACTACCCGTGGCCGCGGAGGTATCGTAGAAAATATCTACATCAAAAACATCAGCATGAGGGATATCCGTACCAATGCGATTCTTTTTGATATGTACTACATGGGCAAATCGCCTGCTGATGGTGATGCTAACAGCGACGCCAATCGCATCCCGGTAACTGAAGCCACACCGCAATTCAGGGATTTTTATGTAGATAATGTGGTATGTGACGGCGCCGAAAAAGCCATACAGATCAGGGGACTTCCTGAAATGAGTATTAAAAACATCCACCTGGAAAACCTGGTTTTAAAGACGAATAAAGGCGTCGAAATAACGGAGGCTAACGGCATCTCACTAAAAAATGTCTACCTGGATTGCAAGGATACCAACCCCTTGGTTGGCATAAAAAACAGCAGCAACGTCACATTCGATCGCCTCACCTATTCCAAAGCGCAATTGCTATTCTCGGTCGATGGCAAAAGCACATCGGACATAAAAGTTACCCATACCGATGTGACCAAAGCCACCGCACAAACTGCGTTCAACAAAGATGCGGATAGTCATTCACTTATGATAGTTAAGTAGCACAGGATGAAAAAGTTGTTCGCATTGATCGTAAATCTGTTTATCGCAGCTTCACTACTAGCACAACCTGCAACCTATCCAACACATTTTACAGTTGCCCAGGATGGCAGCGGTGATTTCAAAACCATACAGGAGGCGGTAAATGCTGTTCGAGATCTATCGCAAGCGAAGGTTACCATCAACATCAAAAAAGGCGTCTATCACGAAAAGCTGGTCATCCCTTCATGGAAAACTAAAATATCCCTGGTTGGCGAAGATAAAGCGAATACGATCATTACTAACGACGATTACTCAGGCAAAGCCGTTCCGCAGGGAAAGGATGCTTTTGGCAAAAATAAATTCACCACTTACACTACCTACACAGTTTTGGTGCAGGGTAATGATTTCACTGCCGAAAACCTGACAATAGAGAATTCGTCGGGCCGTGTCGGTCAGGCAGTGGCGCTGCATGTTGAAGGCGACCGATGCAAAATAACCAACTGTATTTTGCTTGGTAACCAGGATACGCTATACACCGCGACCGAGAAAAGTCGCCAGTATTACAAAGACTGCTTTATACAGGGAACAACCGATTTTATTTTCGGCGAGGCCACAGCGGTTTTCGACCATTGTACCATAAAAAGTCTTACAAACTCATTTGTTACAGCGGCATCCACTACCCCGCGCCAGCAATTTGGCTTCGTATTTTTTGACTGCAAATTGATTGCCGATACCAGCGTTAAAAAAGTGCATCTCGGCAGGCCGTGGCGACCACATGCCAAAGTGGTTTACATCCGCACCACCATGGGGCCGCATATTGTACCGGTTGCCTGGGATAACTGGCGCAACCCCGAAAACGAAAAGACTGCATTTTTTGCAGAATATCAAAGCAGTGGTCCTGGCGCTAATACTTCCGGACGAGCGCCATGGTCACATCAACTGACCGCAAAGGAAGCAAAACAATATACGCTGAAAAACATATTCTCAGGCAAAGATGGCTGGGACCTGCAATAGATCAAGATTCACTTTTTAACAAGATATGATACTATCAACCGATAATTTAAAAAACATAAACGTACAGGGCTTACAAAAGCCTGATGCGGAAATTTTTGACCTGCCTGTAAAGGTATTGCAGTTTGGAACCGGCGTACTGCTTCGCGGCCTGCCCGATTACTTCATCGACAAAGCAAACCGCCAGGGCATTTTTGATGGCCGGGTAGTGGTTGTAAAATCGACTGACACCGGTTCTGCCGATGATTTCGACAAACAGGATGGCCTTTACACCATCTATTCAAAAGGCATCGAAAATGGCAAAGAAGTTAGCGAACAGATCATCTGCTCCGCCATCAGCGAAGTGCTTTCGGCTGCAAATGACTGGGCCTGCATTTTGGATCTGGCCGCTAGTCCCGATCTGCAAATAATCATTTCCAACACCACCGAAGTAGGTATCCAACCGGTTGAAGAAGATATCAATCAGCGGCCCCCTCAGTCATATCCCGGCAAACTGCTGGCGGTTTTATACCAACGTTATAAAACTTTTGGCGGAAGTGCGGCTAGCGGTCTGATCATTATCCCTACCGAGCTTATTACCGACAACGGCAAAAAGTTGAAGTCAATCGTACTGGACCTGGCGCGCTTCAATAAGCTGGAAGACGAGTTTATCAGCTGGATTGAGAATCACAATACCTTCTGCAATTCGCTGGTTGACCGGATCGTTCCGGGCAAACCGACAAAAGAACTTGTCGCAGCGCAGGAAAGTGAACGCGGTTATACCGATAACCTGCATATCATGTCCGAAACCTATTGCCTTTGGGCGATAGAAGGTGACGAACGAGTTGCCTCGGTGCTATCCTTCTGCCAGTCTGATGACCGCGTTGTAATAAGGCCAGATATCGAAATATTCAGGGAGCTGAAACTGCGCCTGCTCAATGGCTCACACACTTTAAGCTGCGCGGTTGCGCTTATTTCGGGACTCGAAACGGTGAAAGAGGCGATGGACAATACCGATTTCCTGAAGTTTATTACCGGGCTGGCTTACAAGGAGATCATCCCGTCTATTCCCTATAAAATTGAGCCGGAAGTTGCAGTAGACTTCGCCAGAAAGGTCCTTGATCGTTTCCGTAATCCGTACATAAGGCATGAGTGGCTGAGTATTTCGATGCAGTATACTACCAAGATTAAAATGCGCGTGATCCCTCTGCTGTTGAATCACTATAAGATCAACCATACAGTGCCTGTAAATATGGCGTTTGGCTTTGCTGCCTTTATCAGGTTCATGAAGATCGACGGCAACCACCGCGGATCGATCAATGGGCGTGAATACAGCGTTAACGATAGCCGGGCCGGTTATTTCGCCCAGGTATGGGAGAATGCTGATGCCGATCAGGTAGTTAAAAAGGTTTTGAGCAACAAAGATTTGTGGGATGCCGACTTGACCAAATTACCGGGTTTTAAAGAAGAGGTTTTAAAAGATTTAAAAAGAATTATAGCGGCCGGAGAAAAAGAAATCACACTGGCCGAACTACACCAGTCATGAAGCAAAGAATAACCAAAGTACATCCAAAAGACAATGTAATGGTGGCCCTCACCGACCTTAACGAAGGTGACGAGGCGTTCTATAAGGATAAAAACTACAAGGTATCAGAATTTATACCGGCCAAACATAAGTTTGCTTTGACCGATTTAGCTGCCGGCGCAGATGTGATTATGTACGGGGTTCTGGTAGGTCGCACGCAGCGCCCTATTCCCGCAGGCGGTTTACTTACAACCGAAAACATCAAGCATGCTGCTAGCGGTTTCCAGACGGGTAGTAATCACCTGGATTGGGAAAAACCCAACGTGCAAAAATGGCAGAACAAAACCTTTAACGGTTTTCACCGCGACAATGGCGAAGTAGGAACCGCTAACTACTGGCTGGTGGTACCGATGGTTTTTTGTGAAAACCGTAACGTGGAAGTATTGCAGGAAGCCCTGGTAAAACCATTGGGCTATGGTCGCAAAAAAACATATGAAGTAAAGGCTCAGCAACTGATTAAAGGGATACGTTCGGGTGCCGGGATAGAAGAGGTATTGTACACCAAAATTGGTAGCGAGAATGGTCATTCGGCAAGCGAGAGGTTATTTCCGAATGTGGACGGCATCAAATTCCTGACCCATACGGGAGGATGCGGCGGTACGCGGCAGGATTCGACCACTTTGTGCGGACTGCTGGCCGGGTATATCACCCACCCTAATGTTGCCGGTGCTACGGTACTTAGCCTGGGCTGCCAGAACGCTGAAGTGAAAACACTTCAGGAAGAGATCAAAAAAAGGGACCCACATTTTAACAAGCCACTTTATATCCTTGATCAGCAGAAAACCGGGCTGGAAACCGATATGATGGAGCAAGCGATCCGTAAAACGCTGGCGGGATTAATTCAGGCCAATACTAACGTCCGCAAACCTGCGCCGCTGAGTAAGTTGGTTATTGGTTTGGAATGTGGTGGCTCCGATGGCTTTTCGGGTATATCGGCAAACCCTGCAGTTGGTTATACTTCCGATTTACTGGTGGCGCTGGGCGGTTCGGTGATTCTGTCCGAATTCCCTGAGTTGTGCGGCGTAGAACAAAACCTGATCGATCGCTGTGTCGACAAGAGCAAAGCCGAGCGTTTTTCGTCGCTGGTAAAAAGCTATAGTGACCGTGCCGAGGAAGCGGGTTCGGGATTTTACATGAATCCCTCGCCTGGGAATATCAAAGATGGGTTGATTACAGATGCCATTAAATCTGCCGGGGCCGCAAAAAAAGGTGGAACCTCACCGGTAGCAGATGTTCTGGACTATCCGGAGAAAGTTACCAAACCGGGACTTAATCTGCTATGCACGCCCGGCAACGACGTGGAATCCACTACAGCTGAAGTCGGCTCGGGAGCCAATGTAGTATTGTTTACTACCGGCCTTGGTACGCCAACGGGGAACCCGATTGCGCCCGTTGTAAAACTGGCTACCAATACGAGAATGTTTAAGCGCATGAACGACATCATTGATATCAATACAGGCACCATTATCGAAGGCACCGAGACTATAGAACAAGTTGGCGAGCGTATCCTGGATTACGTGATACAAGTTGCCAGCGGAGATATTGAAGTGAGCGCTGTGCGACATGGGCAGAACGACTTCATTCCATGGAAACGGGGCGTTTCCCTATAATTTATTTGACCGCTTATCAGTCATCATGAGAAAGATCATTTGCATATCCGGATTCTTTTTAGTCACCGCCATAACTGCATTTGCGCAGCAACTACCTATGTCGCAGCGCATGGCGGCCACTGCGATGAAACTTTGGAAAGATAGTTCCGCCAGATGGAGTTATGAGCCGGGTGTTGTGCTCGATGGCATTAAGCAAGTGTGGTTGCAAACCGCCGATAAAAAGTATTTCGATTATGTACATAATTACATCGATGCATTGGTGGCTGATGACGGCTCGATTAAAGGCTACGATAAAAATAGCTATACACTGGATAATATCCTCTGTGGCCGTTCGGTGCTGATGCTTTGCAATGTGCTGGAAAAGGAGAAGTATTATAAAGCCGCTCTAACCCTGCGCGATCAATTGAAAGAGCAGCCAAGGACTTCAGACGGTGGCTTCTACCATAAAAAGAAATACCGC
>JAICXZ010000494.1 GCA_025934475.1 Mucilaginibacter sp.
GGAGAATGAACGCAAGGTGAATGCCAAGAGATTTGTTAACCAGTAATTGATTTATAAAATCAAGAGCCAAGGATCAAGAGCCAGGAGTGAATTTACTTTTGGCTCTTATTTTTTGCGGGTCTGGCTTTACTTCAATACAATAGTATAATTGATTACTCTTTCTATTTTTACGGACCGATTCCTGATCCTGGCGTCTTGATTCTTGACTCCTGGCTCTTGACTCTTTGAAAACTATGCGCATACCCGGAATTTCAGGATTTGACCAGGAGGCATTTAATAAGTATTTTAAAAATACGGGGGCGTTGTTTGTTGGTAGGGTAGGTAGCCTGCTGATCAAAATGATTGTAAGCATCTGTGTAGCCAACTACCTGGGCAGGGGGCAAAACGGTATCCTCAACGGCGGTACGGTTTACATTTACTTCTTTTCAGCGATTGCTACGTTAGGGCTCGACCAATTTATAGTAAAAGAATTACATGCATTCCCCGAAAGTCGTGATAAAATATTAGGCACTTCGTTCTGGATGAAGATTATAGCGGGTTTTGCCTGCATTCCGCTAATCTGGGCCGCCTTCCAAATCTATCCGGCTAAAGGCACGCCTTACACTTACGTTTTCGTCCTGTCCTTCGTAGGCATTATCCAGGCTTTTACTGTGATCGACTCGTATTTTCAGTCGCAGGTACAGTCAAAGTACATTATGCAGGTACAAATTGTGGGTAATTTGATATCGGCAGCCGTTAAGCTAGTCCTGATCTTCACCGAAATGCCATTGTTGTATTTTGTTTATGCTTACGTTTTTGATTTCCTGCTCATTTCAATCGGGTACTATTTCACTTACCAGCGCAAGGATCGCAACATATTCAAATGGTCTTATGATTTGCACTTAGCAAAAAAGCTATTGGCTTTTTCATGGCCATTGATCGTATCTGGCATTATGGTGGCGCTATATATGAAGATCGACGCTATTATGCTTCAAAACATGAAAGGTGTTAAGGAAGCAGGCGCCTATCAAACCGTTGCTGCACTGAGTGAGGCCTGGAATTTTGTGCCATCGGTCATTGTCACATCATTATTTCCTGCTATCCTGAATGCCCGTCGCGATGATATCGATCGCTACAATAAACGTATCCAAAATTTGTACGATTTGATGGTATACCTGAGCGTGCCGGTGGCGGTTGTTATTACGTTCGCGTCGCCATTGATCTATATGCTATATAAGCCAGAATATGCCTATGCTGCTCCGGTTTTATCGGTACATATTTGGTCGGGAGTATTTGTGTTTTTAGGCGCAGCAAACAGCCAATACCTTATTGCAGAAAACCTGAATACACTTACATTTATTCGCACCGGGTTCGGAGCTATTGTTAATATCGTTCTTAACCTTATCCTGATCCCTAAAATGGGTATGATGGGTGCTGCTATCGCCACATTAGCTGCTTATGCTTCTGCCGCCTTGTGCGTTTTAGCCATCCCGAAAGTGAACAAACAAGGCTTGATGATGTTAAGGTCATTATTCCTATTTTCGTTGTTTCAAAAACTGAGTAAACGTTGAACAAATACGCATCACTGTTTCAGGTGTTAACGCACCCCTCAAAGCTGAAGAGCTTGCTGTCATTTAATCATAAAGGCTACCTGTATCAAATAGGCTGGTTTAAAGCATTTAACACTAAAAGTCCGGTTGATGGCGAAGGTAACCCTATTCCCTGGGTCACTTATTCTTTTATCGATTTCATAAAAGAACGCATCAAAAAACAACACACGGTATTTGAATTCGGGTCGGGCAATTCGACATTCTTTTACGCAAAGTATGCAGGTATTGTAGTGTCAGTTGAGCACGATAAGGAATGGTACGATAAGATAGTGAAAGACAAACCCGAGAATTCGGAGATGATCTTTTGCGAGCTCGTTCGCGGCGGCGACTATTGCCATATGCCGGCTAAACTGGAAGAGAAATTTGACATAATTATCGTAGACGGTCGCGACCGGGTGAATTGCTGTAAACAAGCTGTGGATGCCCTGACGCCTGAAGGAGTAGTGGTACTGGACGATTCGGAGCGTGAGTTTTACCACGAGGGCGTTGACTTCTTGCTCAAAAAAGGATTTAAGCAATTGGCGTTTTCGGGTGTTTCGCCAGGACTTTTTTATAATAAAGCAACTTCTGTTTTTTACAAAGCTGATAATTGTTTGGGAATTTAAGATATGGCTGAACAGATAGTAAGCGGAAACGTCAAAAACGCATACGACGAGTTTTACAACAAGCACGATGAGGCCTGGCGCATGCTTGGCGCCAAATACAAAGCACAGCATATTATTGATGTGTGCAAGGGTCATGACTTCAAAAAAATACTTGAAGTGGGCGCTGGTGATGGAAGCATTTTAAAATTGCTTGCCGAGCAAAACTTTGCGCCTGAGTATCATGCCGTCGAAATATCAGAAAGCGGTGTGGAGCATATCAAGGCCCGCAATATTGCCAACCTTAAATCCGTTCAAATATTCGATGGCTACCGTTTGCCTTTTGAGGATAACAGCTTCGATCTGATCATTCTCTCGCACGTATTAGAACATGTTGAGCATGAACGATTGCTGCTGCGGGAATTAAAGCGGGTGTCTGCTTATTCCGTGATCGAAGTACCACGCGACTATAAGGCTGATGTGGATAAAAGAATAAAACATTTTTTGGCTTACGGACATATTAACATGTACACGCCAACTTCGCTGCGGTACCTGTTACGGACAGAAGGTTTTGAGATTATAACAGATCTGACCTCCATGATAGAGCCAGAAGTGACGAGATTTAATACCTACGTCAACCAAAAGAAACCGAAGAGCTTGATAACCGATCTGAAGATCAATGCCGAATATGCAATAAAAAAGGGTCTTGTTTCCCTGATGGGTACGAAGAAAGCCGAGGAGATGGCCAATGCCTATACTGTACTTTGCAAAAAGGCTGATGAACAAGTGAAGATATTCTGATTTTATTCCACTATGCAGAACCTGGCGCCGATTGCCTTATTTGTCTATAACCGGCCTGAACACACGCGCCGTACGCTAAGCTATTTGCAGAAAAATCTGCTGGCCGACGAATCGCGCCTGTTCATTTTTTCTGACGGTCCAAAAACGGAGGCAGATAAGACCAAGATTGAGCAGGTGAGACAACTGGCAAGTGAGGTGACAGGCTTTAAATCGGTCAAACTGATTGAGCGGGAAACAAACCTGGGCCTGGCAAATTCTATTATTAGCGGGGTCACCAAACTGGTGAATGAATACGATAAGGTAATTGTGTTTGAGGATGATCTGCTTTCGTCGCCCTATACCCTACAATATTTCAACGAAGGGCTGGAGCGTTATTCAAAAGAAGAAAGAGTGATGCATGTCGGCGCTTTTATGTACAATCTCCCCGACAAGACATTGCCGCAAACCTTTTTTTACCGGGCCGCTACAAGCTGGGGCTGGGCTACCTGGGCCAGAGCCTGGAAGGATTTTGAACCGGATATCGATAAATTGATCGGGCATTTTGATAAAGCGAAGATCCACCAGTTCTCCATCGAAGGTAATATGAATTTCTGGAAGCAGATGGAACAGTTTAAGGCCGGGCGAAACAATTCCTGGGC
The DNA here is from genome assembly GCA_025934475.1 of Mucilaginibacter sp. GTDB lineage: Bacteria > Bacteroidota > Bacteroidia > Sphingobacteriales > Sphingobacteriaceae > Mucilaginibacter. The sequence continues at coordinate 3,610 of JAICXZ010000494.1, forward strand.
AATACGCTGGTATGCGTCTATCTTTCTGAAAAACGGGCTAACCCTGAACCCTTCGCATTCTCTTGTACATAATATAGGCCACGATGGGACCGGGGTGCATTCGAATAACGAGAAAACTTATCATGTGCACGTCTCGCAAAAACCTGTAACCGAATTTCCTGCTGAGCTGAAAGAAAATTCGCAAGCTTACCAGGCGATACGCCATTTCCTGGCCAGGCGCAAGGGGACGTTACTACAAAGGGGATTACGCTTCGTAAAAC
>JAICXZ010000635.1 GCA_025934475.1 Mucilaginibacter sp.
CATTTTGTCGCCCTTGTTTTCCTGCGCTTTAGAAAGGCTTGCCAGTTTGATGATACCGTCGCGCAGTACATAGGCTACGGCCTTAACTTCGTCAAATGAACATATCCAAACCCCATCTTTTTCGCCAAAACAATCCATTCCCTTTGGATAACATTGGCTAACAATTACTGCCACATCAACACCGATAGCACGCATGTCTTTCTTCAATTTATCGATCCAATCGTTCGAAAAATCTTTGGTTCGCTTACTTTCATAAATAATACGTCCGCATTCCTGGCCAAAATTGTTTCGCACCGTTTGTATGCAATCGGCGCCGCGAACACCTTTGCCTACTTCACCAATCAAATCAAAGGGGAAATGATCCCGCAATAATTCCTCTAAGATCAATTCCTGCACCTCGCCCTGCAACTGCATCGAGCCTTGTTCAGCCTTGCGTTTCATCTCGTCAACCAGCTTCTTTTGGTCATCGAGTTGCTTTTCTAATTCTTTCTGTTTTAGCTGGTACTCGGTATCCTTCAAATTAAATCGTTCGGCTTCCTGCTTTCTAACCTGTTCGGTAATATCATTTCGTTGTTCCTGCAATTTGCGCTGCATGGCGAGTTCCAGTTCCTGTTCTTTCTGCACCAATGCCTGTTCTTTTTGCAGAAACTCCATTTCCTTTTGCCTGGCAGTTTTTAGCTTCTCGTCCGATTCGTTTTTCGCATTTTGCAGCATCTGCAGTTGGTTTTCGTAATCAGACCCAATACTCTTGCGAAGCGACTGTTCAATTATTGACTGCAACTGCTTTTTTTCTTCGGTTAGCCGTTGCTCAAATTGCAATTGCTGTTGCCGTTCTTTGGCTGCAAATTCATTTTCTTTTTTCCGGTATTCATCTTCTTTTTGCTGGGTATACTCCTGCATCTTTGACCGAAGCTCTTTTTTATATTCTTCGGCCATAACTTCTTCAATCGGAAATCCAAAACCACAACTTGGACACTTAACTTCTGTTGCCATATTTAAAATATGCGACTAATAAAATCGCCTCTAAAGATAGTTATTGGGACGGTGAGAAGGCACGATATTACCAAACATCCGGCAAAATTCATTAAGATGCAACCAGTGTTTAATCGTATTTTGTCCTAAAAGAAGCCTGCTTCATGGATCGCTAAAATCAGAGATGCCTTCATTCCCGGGCACAGCGGATTTGATGGATGCGTCGAAAGATCATGGTTTTCATTTAATAAAATAAATCACAGTTCAGACAAAATGCCGGCAATGGCAAAAATCTGATGCCATCGGTGCAATCACTTTGCTAAATCGGTGTAATCAAAATATTTAACTAATAAACCCTTTCACATAATCCTTCGTCAATTCCTGCTTCGGATTTAACAAAACCTCTTCGGTAGGGCCGAACTCAATGATCTTACCCATATACACGAAAATAATGTAATCGGATACGCGGCGAGCTTGGCGCAGGATGTGGGTAACGAGCACGATGGTATATTTTTCCTTCAGCCGGATGAAAAGGTCTTCGATAATGCTGGTTGAAACCGGGTCGAGGGCTGAGGTAGATTCGTCGCCGAGTATGATTTCGGGTTCTACGGCCAGTCCACGGGCGAGGCATAAGCGCTGCTGCTGGCCGATGGAAAGGCGTGTGGCAGGGGCATGTAAACGATCTTTAACCTCGTTCCAAAGCCCTGTTGCTTTGAGCTGAGTTTCGACGATCTCATCCAGATCCACTTTTTTGCGGGTGCCATGAATACGCGGACCATAAGCCACATTGTCGTAAATAGACATGGGCAGGGGATAAGGGCGTTGCGACAGCAGGCCCATTTTTTGGCGGATATGCGTTACCTCAGCTTTGGGATCGTAAATATCTTCGCCATCGACAAGTACTTGGCCGGTTACTTTAATATCGGGAGTGTCATCTAGCAGGCGATTGAGTGATTTCAATAAAGTGGTCTTACCACAGCCTGACGGACCGATAATCGAAATCACTTTCTTATTAGGGATGTTGATCGTGATGTCCTTTAATATCTCGTGATTGGCGATTTGGACGCCAAGGTGTTGTATGCTGATATGGGGATTGTTGGTCATCTGATATTGTTTTTTGAGAACCGCTTAGCCAGAACGGACGACAAAACGGTAATGATGAGTACGATGATGGTTAACAACAGCGCCGAAGCGTATGCCCGGCCCTGTACCTCGGCCACGGGGCTGCCCAACTGGAAAAAGATAGCAACGGGCAGTGTAGCAGCGGGCTGGTGTAATGATGTTGGGATATTGTCGCTGAACCCGGCAGTAAATAACACGGAGGCAACGTCGCCCATAGCGCGCCCGAATGAAAGCAGGATGGCAGTGAAGACGCCCGGCCGGATCTGACGGATGATCACTTTTGACATTTCCCAGCGCGTGGCCCCCAGGGAAAGCGAGGCATCACCCAACTCTTTGGGTACTGTCCGAATCACTTCATCCAAAGTGCGAACGAGGATGGGAATGACCAATAAGGTTACCGCCAATATCCCGCCTAAAAGCGAGGCCCGGATGCCGAAATATACCATGATGAGGAAGCCAAATGCGCCGTACACTATTGATGGAATGCCGAAAAGCACATCGAAGGCAATCCGAAGACCATTGGCGATAATGTTTCGTCCAGCCAAATACATGTTGATATAAATGGCTACAGGAATGCTGATCAATAATCCCAATATGGTTGCGCCGCCGGCCACATACAGCGAGCCGATGATAGCATTTACCACGCCGCCTTCTTTCCCGATGTAAAAGCCACCACCTGGCGTTTTGGTGATCATATCCCAGTTCATGAACGGAACACCTTTATAGACGATAGTGCCCACGATCAGGAAAAAGCTGCCGGCAACGACTATGGTTGCCAGCACCATAAGAATGCGGAAGAAGTTTTCTTCGATCTTGCGCCTGATCATAGTGCCAGCTTCCTCTCCAAACGGGCCAGTACCAGCCTCGAAATAATGTTGAATAACAGGATGATCAGGAACAGAAGTAGTGCGGCAAACATCAGCGCCGAATCATACATCGGTATGGAAAGCATTTCACCGTAGTTGTTTGCAATAAGTGCGGGCAGCGGA
>JAICXZ010000674.1 GCA_025934475.1 Mucilaginibacter sp.
GGAGAATGTTATCCAGATAAGTTTGAAAGAGGGCGTCCTGCCGAATCTGAACAACACTGAGCGCAACTTTTATACTACTTCGAGCTGTGGTGTATGCGGCAAAGCCTCAATTAGTGCTATCAAAACGGTAAGTTCATTTATCGACGGTGCGGATAACAGTTCGGTCGACGCTGCTGTGCTTTATCAATTGCCTGATTTATTGACCCATCACCAGCACATCTTCACGGCAACAGGTGGACTTCATGCTTCAGCTTTATTTAGCTTATCGGGAGAATTATTACTGATACGGGAGGATGTGGGCCGGCATAATGCACTCGATAAATTGATCGGTGCTGCACTCGGTCAGGGGCTGTTGCCCTTAAATAAGCATATACTGTTATTAAGCGGCCGGGCAAGTTTCGAATTGATTCAAAAAGCAGCTATGGCCGGTATACGGATTGTTGCTGCAGTTGGGGCGCCGTCGAGTTTAGCTGTTCAACTGGCCGAAGAGTTCAATATTACTTTAGTCGGATTTTTGCGTGGTAAACGCTTTAATATATACACTGGCACAAACCGTGTCGTTCAAAACACCTATGAAGATACGTATTAAGGGAAATTCATTACGCTATCGCTTAACCAAAAGCGATGTAGCCTCAATTATAAAAAACGGTCGTTTGGAAGAACGAACGGAGTTTGGGCATGGTGCACTGATTTACGCCTTGCAAACGACTACCGACTATGATCTGAGTGCGACATACCATGACAATCGTATTACGTTGTTCGTGCCGCATTCTATGATGGAGCGCCTGGCCAATACCGATGAAGTTGGCTTTGAAAGCGGACAAGGCAAGTTGTTCTTGTTGGTCGAGAAGGATTTTACTTGCCTGGACAATGTCGACGAGGATCAGAGTGATAATTACCCCAATCCATTAGCAGAGAAAGCGAAATGAGCGAGTTGAAAGAAAAACCATCAGCCGAGAACCCGGAAGAGTTGCTCGACTTAAAAGTAACTGAACCCAAGGATTGGGCGGCGGGAGTACCCGCAGTTTACGAAGCATTAAAGGATATTTTTGGCGAAGCCGGCTTAGTACGCGGCATTGGCGCTTCCTTAAAAATGAACCAAAAAGGTGGCTTTGACTGCTCCAGTTGCGCCTGGCCCGACCCGGATGATGACCGTTCGCCGATAGCCGAGTATTGCGAGAATGGAGCCAAAGCCCTCGCCGAAGAGGCGACCACTAAAAAGCTCACGGGCGAATTTTTCGCTCAAAACTCAATTGCCGAGCTTGCCAAACTAAACGATTATGAAATAGGGAAGAAGGGGCGGATTGCTCAACCTGTTTATCTGCCCGCCGGTGCTGCACATTATAAAACCATCACCTGGAACGATGCCTTTAAAATGATCGCGGATAAGCTGAATAGCCTGGCGTCGCCGGATGAAGCCGCTTTTTATACCTCCGGGCGCACCAGCAATGAAGCTTCTTTTATGTACCAGCTATTCGTGCGCGAATTTGGTACTAATAACATGCCTGATTGCTCCAATATGTGCCACGAATCAAGCGGTACGGCTCTGAGCGAAGTGATTGGGATAGGGAAAGGGACGGTGACGCTCAATGACTTTTATGATACAGATGTAATTGTCATTATGGGGCAGAACCCCGGTACCAATCACCCTAGAATGCTTTCGGCGCTTCAGAAGGCCAAAGAGAAAGGCTCGAAGATCATTGCTATTAATCCGCTGCATGAAGCAGGCCTGACAGCTTTCAAAGATCCCCAAACGGTTAAAGGGTTCCTGGGCATAAGCACCAAACTGGCCGATCTGTATCTGCAGGTGAGGATCAATGGCGACATGGCGCTCCTGAAGGCGATAGAAAAATTGCTGCTCGATGCAGAAAAGGACAATCCCGGAAAGGTATTTGACCGTGAATTCATAGAGGGAAGTACGGTCGGCTACAATGAGTTGATCGAGCACCTGGGAAAGCAGGATGTGAGCAAATTATGCGAATCTGCCGGGGTTCCGATAGAGCAAGTCCGGGAAGCCGCTGAAATGATGAAGCACAAACATCGCATCATTATTTGCTGGGCCATGGGTGTTACGCAACACGTAAATGGCGTTGATACTATTAAAGAGATTACTAACCTGGTGCTATTGAAAGGAAGTATCGGTAAACCCGGGGCCGGCTTATGCCCGGTACGGGGACACAGTAACGTGCAGGGTAACCGTACCATGCTGATATGGGAAAAGCTCAAGGGCGCCCAGGCTGATAAATTAAAAGAAATTTTTGGTTTTGAACCGCCAAGGAAAAATGGCCTTGATACTGTTGAATCAATTAAAGCCATGCACGAAGGAAAACTGAAGTTTTTCTTTGCCATGGGAGGCAATTTCCTTTCAGCGACACCAGATACCAACTATACCGCCGATGGATTGCGGAAGATGGATATGACGGTGCATGTATCAACCAAGCTTAATAGAAGTCACCTGGTGCACGGCGCGGAGGCGTTAATACTGCCATGTTATTCGCGCAGCGACAAGGATATTATCAATGGCGTTGACCAAATTGTTAGCTGTGAAAATTCAATGGGCGTAGTGCAATCGTCAAAAGGCGTATTAAAACCGATCTCCGACCAGTTGCTGAGCGAAACGCAGATTATTTGCCGGCTGGCGAAAGCAACGTTGGACGGGCGCACCAAAGTTGACTGGGATAAATATGCATACGATTATGATGCTGTGCGCGATCTGATAGCTAAAGTGATTCCGGGCTGTGAAGATTATAATAGAAAGATACGTCAGCCGGGAGGTTTTTATTTGCCCAATGGTCCGCGCGAGCAAAAATTCAAGACAGAGAAATATGGGGATAAGGCCGCATTTTCGGTAGTTGAATTGCCAGTGCATAATCAAGGCAACGACGAGTTTGTGATGATGTCGATCCGCAGCC
>JAICXZ010000108.1 GCA_025934475.1 Mucilaginibacter sp.
AGATTTAAACTATTCATCTATTAGAGTTTTCTTATTAAGATGGCTCAAAAAAGCGGGCGTTAATAAGGACATTACCTTTCATTGCTTCAGACATACTTACGCAACTTTGCAACTTGAATTCGGTACGGACCTCTATACGGTTTCTAAGCTGCTGGGTCATAAACACATTAAAACAACACAAGGCTATGCAAAAATTGTCGATAGAAAAAAAGATCAAACTGTAAATAAAATCCCGGTTATAATAAGCGAACTACGAATGTCTGATTAGTATTTAAGTAGATTTAACGCATAAAAGCCGGTCAATTGATCGGCTTTTTATGAACACTCAAATTCCATTTCACGCCGGGTTTACTTATTAAATTTTTTAGCATTGACGAAAGTTTATTTACAGGTCTTATGCATTAATGATTATTTTATTATATGCTCCGGACTAGCAAAAATACTTTGGGCCTTTTTTACCGTCTTCTCCAAATCGATGCCTTTACCTAACACCCCTTTAAACAAGTCGCCGGTTTCTTTCAATCGGTCAACCGCATTGAAAATGGTGAAATCGCGCATGGTCAAGCCAGGCTTTACTTCATCCCAAACAAGAGACATAGATACTGTTGCGCCTGGCTTAGGACGAAGCGAATATGGTCCGGCAAGTGTCGCACCCGGACGGTTCTGCAAAAAATCGATATACATTTTTCCCTCCCGGTTTTTGATCTGGCGTTCTACAGTTGTGAATTCCGGTATTTGCTGATGCACCAGGTTGGCAATAAGGCGGCCGAACATCTGCGATTGGTCATACGTGTATTTAGCTTTTAGCGGTATATAAATATGCATACCTGTTGATCCGGATGTTTTAGGGTATGAAGGAACATCCAGCGCATCCAAAACTGCTTTCACCTCAAGCGCGGCGGCTATCACCTGGTCAAAATGATGTTTATCGGGGTCGAGGTCTATCACGCAATAATCCGGGTTGTCCGGTGACGGAATTCTGCTAAACCAGGGGTTCATTTCAATACAACCCAGTGATGCCATCCACAGCAGGCTATCTTCGTTGCAGGCTACGGCAAATTCTTTATGTTCACCATCACTGGTCACGTAAGGGAAACTATCCATCCATTCGGGAGACTTATTTTTGATATCCTTTTGATAAAAACTCATCCCTTTAATCCCGTTCGGAAAACGGTTGAGTGTCTGCGGACGGTCCTTTAAATAAGGCAAAATGTATTCGGCAACCTGGTAATAATAATTGAGCATATCCCGCTTCGTGACTTTATCATCGGGCCAATATATCTTGCTTAAATGCGTAAATTTTAGTTCGTGGCCGTGAACTTTGCGAACCTGGGTTTCTTCATTTGGATTTAATAGGGTCCGTCTGGTGCCAGTCTTTGGTGCATTAAGGATCTGTTTTTCATCTTTATTTTCGACTTCCTCAATTGTTCTGATCGTCGGTGCTTCAGTTTCGCGTACAACCTCACGGGCTTTTTTATCGGCACGCATACCTTCAAAAGAAGGGTGCCGAAAAACGCCATCACCTGTCACTTCGGCAAAACTAATCTCACAAACCAGTTCGGGTTTCAGCCAATACGCTTTCGCCCGGGGAGGATTTGGCCGAAAACGTGACGGTTTATTTACGTCAGGTATGGTAATAAATGGCGATCTGTCAACCGTCAATGGCTTAAACTGCGCCATCATTTCTGCCTGTATTTTATCTGAAAAGCCGGTGCCGACCTTGCCTACGTATTGCAGTTTATGTCCCTCGTAGACCCCCAGTAGCAGTGAACTGAATTTTTTACCACTGCCTTCGTTTTTGGTAAAACCACCGATCACGACTTCCTGGCGTTTGTGGACCTTTATTTTCAGCCATTCTTTTGAACGGGCATCGATGGCATAGGTGCTTTCCTTCTTTTTAGCTATGATACCTTCTAATCCCATACGTTTAGCGGCGACAAAAAAATCGCTGCCTTTAGCATTGAAAGTTTGACTCAACCGAACGCGGTCATCGCCACCAGGTAATACTTTCTTTAATATTTCACGCCGCATGGTCAACGGCAACTGCGTCAGATCATATCCTTCGTACCATAGTATATCGAACACATAATAGGCCAGTTGGCCATCCGCTTCACTACGCCAATTTTGCAAATGACTAAAGTTAGATTGGCCTTTTTCATTCAGCACAATGATTTCTCCATCCAGCACAACACTGATCTTCCATTGAGATAAAAGCTCCCGCAAAGGATAGTATTTATCATTGAATGATTTATTATTACGTGAAAGAATATCAATATCCCCTTTGTTGATATAGCTAATGGCGCGATATCCGTCCCATTTTACTTCATACAGCCAGTCTGGATTGTCAAAAGGTTCGTCGACCAGTGTAGCCAGCATAGGTTTTACTTTTTCGGGCATTGGCGAACTTTTGGCCTGCTTTAAATATTTATCGAGTGGTACAGGATTTCGATTACTCATTGCAATGGTATTGTACTATTGATAAACCATTTGCTACCGATAATGGTTTGTTGATGGGTAAGCTATTCGATATGAATATTGATAAGTTTTATGACCATGTATATGACTGGGTTATTCGCTTTGGGCCCAAATTTCGTCGCGGGCCTTCTTATGTAATTTACCGGAATTTGGCTGCTAAGTCGTTTAAGGCGGTCCGGTTTGTCCATCATCTGAATTCAAATATCAAAACCTAATTCAAAAAACGATGTTTTAAAGATACCTTCCAAGCCGCTACCACTTCATCCTAATGTCTTACATCTTATGAAAAAAATCTACTCTTCATGGGCGTTGAATGCGAATGCCGCGCTTAACGACCCGGATCTTAAACCGTTGGCCGAATTCATTGAGACTGGCTCGCGATTTTCACTATTCGATCTTACAGATAGCTGTTGGCTGGTATTGACCTGGCCTTCAAATAAACGCACTGCATTTCGGCTAGCATATTCCCCGGGCGACCTACTGCAAACGAAAATTATCAACTCCGGCAACCATATCAGGCTCAACATTAATTCGACGATCGGGAAATTTCATATTGTTTTCCAGTTGCCGACTGATCGATGCAAAGTATTCCGGTATACAGTCAAAATTACACCTAAAACGCCGTTGCTGTTCCCATTTTGGCCGCGAGATATTTTACCGCTGAGCGTTTCGAAAGGGCAATTTTCCGATGGGGTTATCATCGTAAGACAAGTTGGTACACGCTCGGGACAACTTTATTTTAACCAGGAAAAAGCGGGCTCGATTTTATACCTGCAAAATTTGACAGCACTTGCCGGATATAATCAACAGACAGAAACCTCCGCCGGTGAGACAGTAGGCGGCGAATGGCCGGAAATTGGTTTTGCTTTGCCTCCAACATTGAAAAATAAACCGCTTGAACAAGGGAAAACCTATATTATCTCAGATGCCATAGTAGCCTTTTCGGAAGCAATCCCTGCAGATGAATCATCTGTAACCAGGCAGTACCTCGATTTATTGGCGGAGGCCTATCTGGTGCTGCCGAAACCCGCTACCGTTTATGCCGACTGGCCGGCTATGCTAAGTAAGGGCTTAAAAGATCTGATCGGGAGTCCGGGATGCTGGTCTCAATTAGACGGGCATCATTATTTTAACGCTTACGTTTCTGACTACGTCACACCCCCGGAAGTGATGGTCCAATTGGCAGTTTTACTTCCATTACTGGATTATGTGGAATGGAGCGGCGAAGAACTCGAGGTAATGAAAAAGGTGAAAGAGGGTTTGCCTTCCTTTTATGATGACAAATTCAAAACAATAATGCGCTGGCATCCTAAGGCGGCAGATAAACTGGAAGGTGAAGAAGAGCAAAAACAACCGTTGGTCATGGACTCCTGGTATTTGCATCATCCTTTGCTTAACCTTTCCAGGCTGGCATTAAAAGGTGATCAGGCAGCAAAAAAACTCTTTCTTGATTCTTTGGAGTTTTCTATCAAGGTGGCACATCATTTTAATTACCAATGGCCGGTATTTTATAAAATCGATACTTTGGAAATTGTCAAAGCCGAAACCCAGCCCGGCAAGGGTGGAGAAAAGGACGTGCCCGGCCTTTATACACATGTTATGCTGCAGGCATGGGAATTGACCGGGGAGAAACGCTATCTAAATGAAGCGGAAAAAGCTGCCAGGCATTTACACGGGCTTGGGTTCAACCTCTTTTACCAGGCAAATAATACGGCGTTTTCGTCGGGCGCCATGCTACGTTTATATAAAGCGACGAAAAAGGAATTATACCTGGAATTAAGTTACTTATGCCTGGCCAATATCTTTAAAAACGTGAAACTTTGGGATTGCAATTATGGCAATGGTAAACATTTCCCTTCCTTCTTTGCCCTTTTCCCGCTTAACGATGCACCATACACGGCGGTATATGAGGAACAGGAAATGTTTTGCGCGCTGCACGATTACCTGAAACATGCGGAAGACGTCGAGATACTGCCTTCCGCCCGGATGCTGATCGCTGAATATATCCGGTATTTGGTACATCGTGCAGCCTATTATTACCCTCCAATGCTGCCAAAGGAAATGCTGCAGGAAAAGCCTAAGATCGGCGAGGTGGACCCAAATCTGTGGATCGCGCTGGAGGATCTGCATGACGGTTGGGAAAATTCGGGTCAGGTGGGCCAGGAAGTTTACGGAGCGGGAAACGCCTTCGGCATTCTGCCCAGGCATTATATCCGCATACCCGGTCACTCATTCATGATATTTACAGACTATCCCGCCTACGGTTATTCAGCAACAAAACGACGTCCGGCCAAATTCAGGCTGGCAGGTGACGGACGAATAACCTGCAAATTGATGATCGTAAAAACCGGCCGTGCCAAGTTGCCGGAAATCTATGTTACCGCAAATGGCAAACGTTTGGATCCAGGCAAAAAAATTTCCCATGGCAACATAGCATTTGAAGTTCAGGGCGACAGTGCTATTTCAATCGATTGGAAAGAATAATGAGCGATTTATATAACAGGTTAACTGCTTTTAATGCGGCATTGCTTCCTGAAAAGGTACAACTAAAATATGAAGCAATGGCCGAAAACCCATTCCGGTTTTTTCGGGGAACATGCCATCTGTTTTACCAGGACCTGGCGGCGGCAAAGCCTTTACCGTTGTCACCGTTGGCCTGGATATGCGGCGATTTGCATATCGAGAATTTCGGGAGCTACAAGGGCGATAATAAGCTCGTGTATTTTGATCTGAATGATTTTGACGAAGCGGTATTAGCGCCCGCCAGCTACGAAGTAGTGCGCATGGTGACAAGCATTTTTATCGCCTTTGAGCACTTGAAGTTTGAGCCAGCTAAAGCGATTAAAATGGCGCAATTATATCTCAAAACTTATTCAACGACTTTAGCTCGCGGGAAAGCGATAAGCATTGAACCGCGTACAGCAAAAGGAATAGTGTGTGATTTTCTAAACTCGGCAACTAAAAGCGGCTACAAGGAACTTTTGAAAAAACGCACGGTAAGCAAAAAGAAAACGATCATGCTGTCACTCGAAGATGAACGCCATTTCAAGCTGGATAAAAAATTACGTCATGAGCTTAAAGCGCACATTAACGAATGGGTTAAGACCAGCAATGACGGACCATATAACTATGAGGCTATTAGTGCCGTCTTCCGCCTGGCCGGAACAGGCAGTATTGGAGTAAAACGTTACCTGTTCCTACTTAAGAGTACCAATACCAGGAGCAGATATCTACTGCTGGATATGAAGCAGGCCCGCCCCTCGTCATTATTGCCCTATATTCATGTTCAGCAATTGCAATGGGAATCGGAAGCTTCGCGTGTTATCGGTGTGCAGCAACGTATGCAAAACGTGTCCGCCGCATTGTTAAGTACAACCGTTTTTCGCGGCGATTCTTTTATCATACAGGAATTACAGCCGGTTAAGGATACGATCAAATTTAAATTGCTAAAAGATTACCGCGATATGTACCAGGTGATTGACGACATGGGAGCACTGACCGGTTCGGCACAATTACGGAGCGGTGGTATGCAGGGATCGGGTACCATCGATGAACTCATGGCCTTTGGTAACGATCAGAGCTGGCAGGAAGCGGTAATAGATTATGCCAGCGCATACGCGGAAAAGACAAAAAAATATTATAAAGAATTTTTAAAAAGATTTTACCTCGGGTAAATATAAAACCCTCTGAAACTTTGATTTGTATAAATTAAAAAAGCACTTATGAAATACCACCGAATACCATCGCTGAATAAGAAACTGATAAACGTAATTATTGAAACGCCACGTGATTCTCAGAATAAGTTTACTTATGATCCTGCAATGCATGTTTTTAAATTGAAAAAGACTTTGCCAATGGGCACCACATTTCCTTTTGATTTTGGCTTTATTCCTAACACTGAAGGTGCTGATGGCGATCCGCTGGACGTTTTAGTGATCATGGACCAGCATGCCTTTCCAGGATGCCTCATCAGTTGCAGGCCCTTAGGGATACTAGAGGCCAAACAGGCGGAGAAAAACAAGAAGGCAGTAAGAAACGATCGTATAATCGCTGTTGCAGACTGTTCCGTTGGCTTTGGGAATATATCAGATATAAAAGAGCTAAATAAAGGCATGGTCGAAGAGATCGAGAATTTTTTTATCGACTATAACAAGCACGAGGGGAAGAAATTTAAACCTGTAAAATGGTGCAATGCCAACCAGGCATTGAAGAAGGTAAAGAGGAATAGCAAGAATACCAATTAAGTTGATTTCTTTCTAATGGCGCTTATTTCCCCGTTGCGCTCTATGTAAATATGGCTGATCTCATTAAGGTTTTCTGTGAGTGCTGATTTTCTTACGCCTTGCATTACATCTTCCTCTGTAAGCTGGACGCGCTTCAGGTTGCTGTCGAGGTATTTTTCTTTTTCAAAAAGAAGTATTTTATCACTCTCGATAACTCTGCCGAAAAATTTTGAGTTAGCCATTAGCCAACCCACAATTCGGTGCAGTATCACAATCACAAAGCAGCCGATAATTACGGGAATAAATGCTGATGCACCGACAACAGCGCGACTTAAAATCGAGCCCAGCATTATTATGACAATGTTGTCCAACGGCGTCCTTATGCCAAAGGAGCGTCTACCCGAAACACGGATCAATATCAAAGCGATAGCAAACACAACAATGCCCCTGCAGCCCATTTGCAGTGCATTTAAATTTTTACCTTCCCCGAAAATTTGAATTAATAAATCCATATGAAAATAAGTTTAGTAAACAGTTATTTATAGGCAAAACAAACCAACTATTGCATTTTAAAGGCGCCACTGCCGGATGGTGTTTAAATAACTATACAGCGTGTTTCATCTCCCGTACAGCCTCAAAGCGGTCAGCAGCGGGTGTACTATGAAAAACTCAAACCTTACACATAAAATTAAAAATCTCAATTTTTCATCATACAATTAATCCCTTTGGCATTATCCTTATGGAATTAAAGGTAATTAACGGAATAATTAAATCTTTAAATTTTTAAGAAAATGCCAACGACAGAAAAAGGCCATACCGGCCATGGAAACCAGGGCAATCACAGCCAATCGAGCAAAAGCAATTCTGGCAATTTCGCCAACATGGGTGACCAAAAGAGAAAAGAAGCTGCCAGCAAAGGCGGCAAGTCATCTCACTCGGGCAGCAAAAGCCATTAATAGTTTTAGTACAGCAGGCTGGCATGATTATCATTTGCCTGCTTGCTGTAAAACACGTCTATCACTCAACATCCATATGGAAACACAAACAGCACAAACCACCAACTCAAAACTCAAGGAGTTTTTTGTTGACCAGCTCGAAGATTTGCTTTGGGCAGAAAAAAAACTGGTAAAGACCTTACCTAAAATGCAGGAAGCTGCGACCTCATCAGAATTGAAGAACGCTTTCGGCAATCATCTCACCGAAACCCAAAACCATGTAAGCCGCCTGGAGCAAATATTCGGCATTATCGGAGAAGAAGCGGATACAACCAAATGCCCTGCAATGGCAGGTATCGTTGATGAAGGAGAGGATATCATCGATGATACTGAAGAGGGTACAGCACAAC
>JAICXZ010000557.1 GCA_025934475.1 Mucilaginibacter sp.
CAGATATTTTTTGATCTCGTTGTTCCAGGCGCTGTCGTTACCTTTTGTATGCGGAATAACTTTCTCTATCTTAACATCATATACAATGTATTTGCCCTTAATATGAGGACGCTGAACGCCTTTTTTGAACAATGAGTCCATGTTGCTCTTGATGGTAGCGCTGTCACCTTCTGCGAGGTATCTGAACGCTTCAAGCACGTTGCCCGGAGGCGATTTACGCATCACCAGGTAGCTTGGCGAGCCTTGCTCATAGGTGCTCAGCATAACTGAGTCGCCTTCAGTTTTTTCGATCACGTTCACGCTAATGAAATCGCCATCCTTTATTTTGGGGCCGCTTTTGTCTACATGTATCTCATATAGCAATCCGGCCGGAGCCTGCTTAAATCCGCCGTTGCAGCTTGCGAGTCCTACTGCCGCAACGACCAAAAACATTAAGTTTTTCTTCATCATTTATTGAATTAATAGTTTTTTATATTCCGGTAAAATTGATTTGAATTTTTGGATAACCTCTTCCAGGCTGTCTGTCGATTCGCCGCCGGCCGCATTTCGGTGACCGCCGCCATTGAAATATTTCTTACATATCTCATTAGCCGGGAACTCCCCCTTTGACCGCAGCGAAAGCTTGATCTTGTCCTTACGCTCTACAATAAAGGCCGTAAGCCTCACACCCTCGATTGCTAAGCCGTAATTAACGATGCCTTCGGTGTCACCTGTCTCCACATTATAATGCTCAAGCTCCTGCTTATTTACGGTAATGAGCGAAGTGTTAAACTCATGCAGCACTTCAAGCTTGTTGGTGAGGCAATGTCCGGTAAAGCGCAGCCTGTCTTCGGACATATTGCTGTAAACCAGGTCGTGTATATGCCAGTTTACGGCGCCTAAATCGATCAGGTCGGCAACAATGCGGTGAACACCAGAAGTGGTATTGGGTAGTTTGAATGAAGCCGAATCAGTCATGATACCTGTATACAGGCAGGCGGCCACATCCTTATTGATCAGTTGTTTATTATCAAGCTGATTAACGATGAAATCATAAACTAATTGTGCGCTGGCGCAGGCATTGATATCCCAGTGCCGGTAATTGTCGAAATCCTCGGGCTCCAGGTGATGGTCTATCATCACTTTGATTGCTCCGCTGGCTCGAACCAGTTCGCCCAGCTCATTAATGCGACTTAAAGTATTAAAATCAAGGCAAAAGATAATCTCAGCGGCGGCAACCAGCTCAGCGCTTTTTTCTACATTATCGGTGTAGATGATCACGTCGCCATTGCCGGGCATCCAGGCTAAAAAGTCCGGATAATCAGTAGGGGTAATAACAGTGGTGTGATGCCCCTGCTGGATAAGATAATTGTACAAACCGAGCGATGAACCCATCGCGTCGCCATCGGGTTTATGATGGGTGGTGATGACGATACGGCGCGGCTGCTCTAAAAATTTCTTTAACTCTGCCAGTTCCAGCATTGATTTCAAAATAGCGTGCAAAGCTAAGGAAATAAATTAAATACGGGGTATCTATATTTAATAGGACCAGGGGTTTAATTATTGCGACGGATGCCTTAAAGTAGCTTTTGATCCTGTTAGCTATTTTTGTCTACGCGATTCTCAAAGATTGACCGTGTCAAATACCAAAATAGTTAAAGCCCTCGATTGCCGAATTATACAAGTTTTTCCCAAAGTGTAAGTTCTACAAAAAGTAAATCAAAAACGTTTATTACTTAACATTTAAAACGCTACTTTTGCGGCAATTTTAAATAGAGCAATGGAAACCAATAAAACATTCACTATGATAAAGCCTGATGCTGTCGCAAACGGACACATCGGCGCTATACTTGATCAAATCATAAAAGGCGGCTTCAAAATTACGGCAATGAAATACATCTGGCTTACTCCTGAAAAGGCTGGCCAGTTCTACGCTGTGCACAAGGCGCGTCCTTTCTACAATGACCTGGTATCGTTCATGTCATCAGGACCAATCGTAGCTGCTATCTTGGAGAAAGATAATGCTGTTGAAGATTTCAGGAAGCTGATCGGCGCTACCGATCCTACCAAGGCTGAACCGGGAACAATCCGTAACCTGTTCGCTAAATCTATCGACGCTAACGCGATCCACGGTTCGGACTCTGACGAGAACGCTAAGATCGAAGGCGACTTCTATTTCTCTTCTTTCGAGAAATTCTAAGACCTCTCTTTATTTCCGGGAAATGGTGCAAAACGTTCCTATTCCCGGAAATAATTTCCTCAGCTTTTTGCTTTTTCTAATTTTAGTTAATACTTTTAGGATGCTGAATTCCTGCATGTTGTGACACAATCAACCGTTGGCAGGGTTTTTGACAAAGTATTAGCACCTAATACAACTATTTTATGAAATTGCTAATTAAAAGTCTTTTGTACGCGGTACTTATTGTGGCGATTGTATTGATCAACTCGCTGTTTTTCATACACCACCCGCCCGAAGTGCAGTTGTTGTTTATCACACCAGGATTTATCATCCTTGGCTATTCTATCATCAGCGATGATTTCAGGAAGAAGTCTGTGGTAAGATCCCGCTGGTCTAGAGGAAGATAATTTCTTCGATCACAACCGAATTTGCATCCCTGTTTATTTTGTCGATAATCTGAGAACGGATCATCAATAACTCATTTTTGATTACGGATGACTCGATCCGCAGGAAGAGTTTTTTATCGCGGATAAATATCTCTTTAGTACGATTGGCCACCGACTTGCCCACCAGTTCCGGCCAGGCCGAAATGATCCCCGTCTCGTCATAACGCCTTTTGATCTTGTAGACCTGCATCATCTGCTCGATGGCTTCCTTCAGCGTCTTATCATTGGTCTTGCGTATCAATTTCCCCTCCTTTTATATTAAACAGCCGGATATCAATGCCTATACTATCAAAGATACGCTTTAGTTTATCAGCGTTGGTGTCAGTAATAAATACTTGTCCAAAATTATGATGCGATACCATTTGCATCAGCTTGGTAACGCGTTTGTCGTCGAGCTTATCGAAAATATCATCGAGCAGCAGCAGCGGCTTAAATCCTTTTTGTCGATACAAAAAAGTGTACTGCGCTAGCTTCAAAGCAATTAAAAAGGACTTCTGCTGCCCCTGCGATCCAAATTTCTTCATGGGCATGCCATGGATAGCGAATTGCAGCTCGTCGCGGTGGATGCCTGCAGTGGTACGCTCCATGGCACGGTCCTTCTCAACATTCTTTTTCAGCAGCGTATCAAAATCGTCCTGCAGCAATTGCGATTCGTAAACCAAGTCAACCTGCTCCACTTCGCCGCTTATGAACCGATAATGTTCATTGAATATCCCGGTAAAGCTTTGCATGAAAACGCGGCGCTTTTCGAATATCACGTTGCCGGACGAAATAAGCTGTTCGTCAAATACCGCCAGTAAATCCGCATCATAACGATTGGTTTCGGCAATCCTCTTTAACAAGGTATTGCGATTGATTAGTACCTTATTATAGGTAATCAGTTCGTCGAGGTATTTATTATCAGTTTGCGA
>JAICXZ010000424.1 GCA_025934475.1 Mucilaginibacter sp.
ATGATGTAGGTTTGGGATATATCACTCTGGGACAGGCTTCAACAACCTTGTCGGGCGGTGAGGCGCAACGCGTTAAACTAGCGACCGAGCTTTCCAAAAAAGATACCGGTAATACCTTCTATATACTAGACGAACCTACAACAGGCTTACATTTCGAGGATATCAATGTGCTTCTGGGTGTGCTGAACCAGTTGGTTGACAAAGGGAATACAGTGCTGGTTATTGAGCATAATCTTGATGTGATCAAAGTGGTTGATCATGTGATCGACCTTGGCCCCGAAGGCGGTGCGGGCGGTGGTAAGATATTGTTCAGCGGCACACCGGAAGGCTTATGCAAGGTAAAGTATAGCTTTACGGGACAGTTTTTGAAGAAGGAGATGGGGATAAAGTAATGAGCAATACTTTTTAATTCGCCGGCTTGTGTGTCTTATGCGAATTATCCTTATTTCGTCCTTTTTATTTCTGTAAGATATCCTGTAGCGATCCACTTCAAAAGAATGGTAAGTGCCGTCATTATCTTTTCGATACTTGTCTAAAGGATAAATCGTAGGGTTTTGCGGCAGATTACGAATGCGGGACAGTATTTCTTTTTATAATTGTTCCGCATAAGAATTGAAATCATTTTCCTCAATAAGGCGTATGGCATCCAGCAATTGTTGGATCGCTGTTTTATTCCATTTTATCCTCATTCAGGTTCTTCCTTCTATTGGCAAATAGTTGTTCTACGTAGTCATGATCTGTAAAATTTCCTGAATCAATTTCCGCTTCAGCTTCGTCTATTTCTTTATTGTATTGATCGATAAAGGCCTCGTCTTCATGAACGTCAGATTTGTAGTCGTAACGCAAACTTTCAAGGAACGCTAATAGCACCTTTTCTTCAAGTTCATTATGCGTATTTACCAATATAGTCATATAACAAATTTAATGATTTTATTGATCAGACGACCTATGTGATTTTGTATATTTCGATATGCAAAAAAGTAAAAAGTATCTTTTGATTGTTTTTTATTTGTTTATCGTAGGCGGATCGATGGCCTTTTTGATTAAGAATCAAAATGATGACCGCTTTATCACCTACATTGCAAATTCCCAAAAGCAAGTTATACAACTTTACTTGAAAGATGATAAAAACGAGAATTTCCGCAGCATCCAAAACCTGAAATCATGGCTGGAGAAACGAGGTAAGAGGCTTATTTTCGCGATGAACGGCGGGATGTACAAGCCTGATGGTTCACCGCAAGGGCTTTTCATCGAAGGCGGTAAGATTTTGTCGCCTTTAGATACCACATCAGGTGGCGGTAATTTCTATCTTAAACCTAACGGGGTCTTTTATATCACAACAAATAACAAACCTGTTATATGTAAGACAGCTGATTTTAAGGATAATGGTAAAATAAAATATGCAACACAATCTGGCCCCATGCTGGTGATTGATGGGCAAATTCATGCGGCTTTTAAAGGGGGATCGGCAAATCTCAATATCAGGAATGGCGTTGGAATTTTACCCGATGGCCGGATCGTTTTTGCGATGTCGAAAAACCCGGTTAACTTTTATGATTTTGCCGAATATTTCAAAAGCCTGGGATGCAAAAACGCTTTATATCTTGATGGCCTTGTTTCGCGCACTTATCTACCCGAAAAGAATTGGGAACAAACTGACGGAAATTTTGGTGTGATCATGGCTGTCACAGCATCAAATTAATATGTACAGAAAGTTGTACATATCATGTAGCTTCCTTACCTTTATAAAAAAACCTGAAACGATGGAAACCACCACTTATACTTCTTTCAGAAAGCAATTAAAGGCTTATTTAGATAACCTGAAGCTAAGCCATACACCTTTATACGTTACGCGCGCAAATGGCGACGACGTCGTTGTGCTCTCGAAAGCTGACTATGAAAGTATGGAAGAGACCTTTTATTTGCTTAAAAGCCCGGCAAATGCGGCAAGACTATTAAAGGGTATTGAAGAGTATGGAAAAGGATTGGGGCAGGAGAAGAAGCTTATTGAAGAATGAAAATAGTTTTCTTAAGCCCGGGCTGGGAGGACTACCTGTACTGGCAGGGATTTGACAAGAGTATGCTGAAAAAGATAA
Source organism: Mucilaginibacter sp. (assembly GCA_025934475.1). Taxonomy (GTDB): domain Bacteria; phylum Bacteroidota; class Bacteroidia; order Sphingobacteriales; family Sphingobacteriaceae; genus Mucilaginibacter. The sequence continues at coordinate 2,097 of JAICXZ010000424.1, forward strand.
ATGCCTTAGTTAAAGAAATTGAAAGAACGCCTTTTGAAGGTAGCGGGAAACCAGAGCCCTTAAAATATAATCTCGCGGGATGGTGGTCGAGAAGAATAACAATCGAGCACCGGCTGGTGTATAAAGTAGATAATGGTGCGGTTGTAATTCTGCAATGCAGGTACCATTACTAGTGGGGCGTAAATCGACGGCAAAAAAACTTAATCATCGGCACCATCAAAGCAGCGTGATTTCTATCAAAATATCTCACCCAAATTCAGAAAAATACCGTTCGACTTATTGATCCCCACTGCATAGTCAATACAGATATTAGTATTCGAGTGCTTGTTCATCTTCACACGCAAACCGGTACCAATCGCGGGAGCAACTTTAGTGAACGAATTGCCGGGATACTCCGAAACACTTTCAGCATTGGCAAATAGTACGCCGCCCAATAAACCATTTTGTGTTAGGCCGAAACGGTACTCGCTTTCGAGATAAAGCATATTGCGACCGGTAAAACGACCCTGGATATAACCTCTACCGCTGTTGTTGAACATGTCTTCGCCGGTGCCGGGTAGATCGAGGTAAGGCACATTGCCGTGGGTAAACCAAAGCAGGCTCCAGACGGTCAGTATGTTATTATTGTTTTCCGAAAGCCTGAAGTATCTCCTTAGATCAAATTGCAGTGATTGCCAATTGGCGCTGCTACCCAACAAGGTTTGATTTTGGCGATAGATAACGCTGGCATAACCGCCCTGTAACGGATTGATGGGATTTTTGCGGTTGTCAAATAGCAGCGAAACGTTAAAGCCGGATGAAATCGCTGTTGGGTGAAAGCCGTACGTGGTATAACTGGTTGGAATGCTATCAGGTTTACTGGTGAAGTTTATACCGTAATGATAATCAAGATCGTACCCGACACCGCCATAAAAATCGGAAGAGATCCTTTTATAGATGGTAAAATAGCTGCGAACATATTTGAAATCGATATGGTCGACTTGAGATAGCGTGGTTGTGGTGCCAAGTCCGTAGGTGTCTTCCGGGAAACGTTCCCAACGCGTATCGGTCACCAATTTATATTCGTTATCTGCAAACCAGACCTGCGACCTGAAAACCGATAATTTTTGATTCTTGGTATCGTAGGTAAGATCACCGGTGATCTCTGAATAATTTTCCTTATGAGTTTTGGTGGTATAAAAACCGGCATTGGCTGTCAAATCTGCCTGGAAGCCCGTGGTAAGCGAATAACTAACTGAAGGAACGATGGAAAGGCTTAATTTATGGGCCACCGTCCGCTGATTATCCGATTTTATGCCAAATACCTTAACAAAAAAGTCGATCAGGTCGCGCTGTTTAGATGAATCGACAGGTGCGCCAACTTGCTCTGTCGAGTTGGTGGTGGCCGACGTAGTTTGCTGGGCAAATAAATGAGTTGCCGCTGATACCAGGAAAAGACCGAGGAAGTAAAACTTTTTCAATAGGGGTTGCAGGTTGTTTCCGGCAAAGATAGTTTTTTGGGCACCGAAAATGAGGGGGTAAAGATATTTTGACAAACCAATCTTTGCTCAAAACAAATGCATAAATCCTATCTTTAACCTATATGCTGCCTCTTTTAACATCCTCCCAAATCCGCGAAGCCGACGCCCAGACGATAGCGCACGAACCAATCGCGTCTATCGATCTGATGGAACGCGCGTCCAAAGCTTTTGTGGGCTGGTTCGTCAACCATTTCCCGGAAAAGCATAGACTTATTGCGGTTTATTGCGGCACGGGTAATAACGGAGGGGATGGACTGGCAATAGCGCGGATGCTCGATCAGCACGGTTATCAAAAGCTTGATGTTAAAATAGCCCGCTTTTCAGACAGGTCGACGAATGATTTCAATACCAATCTCGATCGTCTAAAATCAACACCTGTTCCTATAAAGGAAATCCAGCGCGAAGAAGAGTTCGATGATGAAAAAGCCGAGATCATTATCGGCGCCTTATTGGGTACGGGATTAAATAAACCGTTGTCCGGCGACTTTTTGAGATTAGTTAATTATCTAAATAGCCTTGATCGCACGGTTGTGTCGGTTGATGTCCCCGCCGGACTTTTTTCAGACGGCGAGATACCGCCGGATGC